>CAZUHX010000031.1:0-19490 GCA_964620795.1 uncultured Chitinophagaceae bacterium | reverse complement strand
GAGAGCAGTCAAAAATTCTTGAGCAGTTTTGTGCATCTGTTAATTATTATCCAAGAAGCAAGTTTTACCAGGCCATATACAGCAGCGTGCCCTACATTGTGGGATCCAGACAAAGCGGTGAATTGCTGAGTAATCTGAGCGCCGATGATCATCCGGTGATTTTTGAAGGACTGCATACTTGTCTGTATCTTGACCATCCGGCGCTGAAAAACAAACTGAAGGCCGTGAGGATGCATAATGTGGAATGGGAGTATTACAGAAGTCTGAAAGAGGCGGAGCGCAATTACCTGCTAAAATTTTACTACTACACCGAATCCGAGAAACTCAGAAAATTTGAAGGCATACTGAAAAATGCGGATGTCATTTTCGCCATCAGCAGGAAAGATGCAGTACAGCTGAGCAGTATTTATGATCAGGTCGCATACCTTCCTGCCTTTCACTCGAACGAAAGAATGGAATGTTTTTCAGGAAAGGGAAATTATATCCTTTACCATGGAAATCTGAGTGTGGTCGAAAACCATCAGGCCGCCATGTTTATCCTGCTCAAATTGTATCCGGGAATCAAGAATCACCGGCTGATCATTGCCGGAAGAAACCCGCTTCAGGCACTTCAGAATGAAGTCAAAAAGTGGCCGGGTGTGGAGTTGATCGAAAATCCATCAGACGAAACCCTTTACCATTTGATCAGAAGTGCCCAAATTAATTTGCTGCCTACTTTTCAGGCTACAGGAATCAGGCTAAAACTTCTTAATGCGCTCTTTCTGGGCAGGCATCTGATCACCAACTCTAAAATGGTTGAACAAACCGGGCTGGAGTCTGCCTGCCGGGTTGAAGATCATCCCGAAAAATTGCAAAGACTGATCAATGACTACATGGAAATTGAGTTCAGCCATGAAATGAGAAACGAAAGACAATCTATTCTTGAACCTGAATTCAGCAACCGGAGAAACGCCGAGAAGCTTTGCGAACTGATGTTTGAGGGTCAGCCTCGCAGATAAATACCCTTACCCACTTTGAGCTCTCCCTGCTCACAATGCAGAATCTTGCTTGGATACTTATCCATGAGCTGGTAATTGTGCGTGGCCATAACCACTGCGGTATTGTGCTCGCGGTTGATGCGAATCAGCAGTTTCATGATTTCATCTGAAGTCTCGGGATCAAGATTTCCTGTAGGTTCATCTGCCAGGATCAGGACAGGATTATTAAGCAGCGCTCTGGCTATCACCAATCTTTGCTGTTCGCCACCCGAAAGCTGATATGGCATTTTATTTGCCTGAGAAAGCAATCCCACTTCATTCAAAACCTCACTCAGTCTGTTTTCAATCTCCTTTTGATTTTCCCAGCCGGTTGCACGGAGCACAAACTCCAGATTATGCTTGGCATTTCGATCGTTAAGCAACTGAAAATCCTGGAAAATGATGCCCATTTTTCGACGCAGGTAAGGCAACTGTGAACGTTTAAGCTGATTGAGATTAAAGCCGCAGATCATGGCTTCTCCCGCAAGTATGGGAAGTTCTGCATACAAACTCTTCAACAAAGAGCTTTTTCCGGAACCGGTTCTTCCGATCAAATAATAAAACTCGCCGGGGAATATCTGAAAGCTCACCTCCTTCAATACAGATCCATCGGATTGCCCGACTTCTACTCCTTCGTAACGGATAACAGCTTCCTGAGCAGTTTCTTCTTGCATGGATTCAAAATTAGACGAACAAAATCAGGATTTACATTCTGTTGAGAACAGTGCATAAGCGGTATGTACAGTCATGAACACACTAAACCACTGCCATTGTAGAAGATCCTTTGGCAACAATCACTTCTTTACCGTCTTCCAGGTAATAGAGTTCTCCCTCGCAAAAGTGAAACCTGGAGCCGGCCTTATCAACCCAACCTCTTGCAAAAAAGGTTTTTCCCATTCCGCGATTATAATAACTCACCCTCGCATCTACCGTGAAAACTTGCTTTCCTTCCTCCACCAGCGAGTAGGCAGCGAAGCCTTCCACCATGTCCAAAATGGCTGAGGTGACTCCGCCATGCAGATAACCATTCTGCTGCTCGTGTTCTTTCCTGAATTCAAGTCGGCCCTCAATTCGGCCTGCTTCGATCCGGGTAATCTCAAATCCAAGCCAGGGCATGAAGTGATTGCGGGCTATTTTATACTCTACATACTCTTTGAAGCGCGGGTTTCTGCTTTCCATACCACAAACCTAAGTGTTTCAGGCCGATCGTGTTATACGATAAGCACAGGAATGCCGGCCCGATGCCTTACAGTGTTTGCCGTTTGACCATAAACCATATCGCCCAGCCCCTGGTGGCCATGACCGGCCAGAATGAGAAGATCAAGCTGATGAACTTTAGTCATTTCCGGTATAGCAGACTTCGGGTCGCCAAAGGTCAATACTTCTTTGGTGTCAATAGAAAATTTTCTAAAGTAACTTGCAGCCTGACGCAATCGCCTTTCATCTTCAATACTTTCTTTGTCGCTCACCAGCCGGCCTGTGCGCCTGGCCAGCGGGCTTTCTACCACATGAATCAGAAAAAATGCAGCATTCTCAGATTTCAGCCCCAGCGCATGGGCAATGGCCCTTTCGTCGGAAGCTGAAAAATCCAGACAAACACCTATTCGCCTGAATGGTTTGGCTGCAACGCCCGACCATGAAATCTCCTCATGCACTTCACCCTGAACATCACGCCTTTTAAGTATAGGATAAATGATGATGAATAACAACAGACCCACTGCAAACAAGAAAACGGGATACAGAACAAGATACAGCACGGTATCTGAAACTGTTTTCTGCTGATGCCAGTCGTGCAGTGTTTGCCATACCAGCCAGAGATTCAAAAGCACGATCACTGATGCAGCTACCCACGAAAGCAACTTCCAATGCCATTGAATGGTAAATTCTTGCATCTGTGTGCGGTTGCTAACCGAATGAATCAAGGGAACCAGAGCAAATCCCAATTGAAGACTGAGCGCCACCTGACTGAATATGAGCAGTTCATTCACCATTTCCTCGCCCATGATACCGATGACCAGCAAGGCGGGAACCACCGCAAGTCCGCGGGTAATCAGTCGTCTCAACCATGGGGCAATACGAAGATCTAAAAAACCCTCCATCACAATTTGACCGGCCAGCGTACCCGTGATGGTTGAGCTTTGTCCGGCAGCTATTAACGCAACTGCAAATAAAATCGGAGCAAGCCGTTCACCCAGCAAAGGTTCCAGCAAATGATAGGCATCTTCGATGGCTGCAATTTCTGTGTGGCCGGCCTGATGAAAAACAGAAGCTGCAAGGATGAGAATGGCTGCATTGACAAAAAGAGCGAGGTTCAGCGCCAAAGCCGAGTCGATAAAGTTGTAGCGAATGGCCGAAGCGATACCTTCTCTGCCTTCGCGGTTGCGGCGGGTCTGCACCAGAGCCGAATGCAAATAAAGATTGTGAGGCATTACCGTGGCGCCGATGATGCCGATGGCGATGTACAATGCGCCGGAATCCGGCAAACCGGGTATGAGTCCGCCGGCTATTCCGGATACAGAGGGTCCGGCAAAAATCATTTCAACCAAAAATGCCCCTCCGATGGTCGCAATCAAAGCAAGAATGAAGGCTTCCATATACCTCATCCCCTTATGCTGCAGATAAAGAACCAGAAAGGTATCCAGCACGGCCAGACCAACACCCCAAATCAATGGAAGACCAAACAGCAGTTTAAGTCCGATGGCCATTCCAAGGACTTCGGCAAGATCAGTAGCAGCAATAGCCAGCTCTGCAAGAATATATTGGGGAATATGCAACCAGCCAGGATACATGCTCCGCGTACTCTGTGCAAGATCAAGACCCCGAACGATTCCGAGCCGGGCCGCATGACTTTGCATCAACAGGGCAATGAGATTAGACATCAGCAAGACCCAAACCAGGCTGTAACCGTAGCGGCTTCCGCCGGCGAGATCTGTGGCCCAGTTGCCCGGATCCATGTATCCCACCGACACAAGAAAGGCCGGGCCTAGATATAGCCAAAGACGTTTCAGCGGCTTGCGCTCCCTGCTGAGATCAATGCTCTGGTGTACCTCCTCCAATGACTTTCCCATTCTGCAATTTTAGCAACACTAATCGATTTTTTAGACTGTTCTAAAATAAAAAAAACAGAATAATGATTGATAGGACTAAGTCTAATCCAGGCAAGATGATTTTCACTTTGAATTATCATCGGAAGAGACCAAATAAAAAGCAGAATTTCAGCATGCTTTTTGGAGGTTAAATGGTTTGAGGATTAACCTCAAAAAACAAGAAGGAAGCACAATTACGCAAAGAGATCGTATTAGACATAACATTGGCTTTGGTGTAATTTTGCTGACATTCATTCACCAGACAAATCAGCATTTAGCTTTCATGACTCCCTTCAGAACTTTATTTCTGGGCGATTCCTACACCATAGGCGAAGGAGTCCCGGCAGAAGACAATTATCCGCACCGTTTATGTGCAATGCTGCGACAGGCTAAAGTTGAAACCGATGCACCACAAATCATTGCCACCACAGGACACACCACTGCCGAATTACAGCAAGCCGTCAAAGATGCCAATCCACTTGGACCCTTCGATCTTGTTTGTCTGCTCATTGGAGTAAATAATCAATACCGTGCTCAGGACTTAGAGCGCTACCGACGCGAATTCGGCGCTTTGCTTTGTGAAGCCATCGGATTTGCCGGTGGTAAGCAGGATTCTGTCATTGTGATCAGCATCCCCGACTGGGGTTCAACTCCATTTGCACTAAAAGACTACCGCACTTCCGTTCAAATAGCCTCTGAGATTTCGAAATACAATAGAATCAACCGTAAAATCAGTCGGGAGGCCGGATGTAAATACACAGACGTATTCCTACTTTCCCAGGAATGCATTAAACAACCTGACTTACTGAACAGCGACTTATTGCATTACAGTCCGAAAATGTATGAGGCCTGGGCCGCTGAAATCTTTAAAACCCTTCAGCAGAAAGCAAGCTGACATCAAGGTTTTTGAGCGGAACTTCCTTTGTTCCGCAGATAGTTTTGCACCTGTGCCCCGGCATTCCTGCGGATACTGAACCAAAACAAATTGTAGTCCAGCAGGTGTAAATTCCTCCTGTTTCTGAAGAACGGGATTCCATGTTTCACGAGTACCATATTGTTGCTCACCCTTGCCTCTGTAGGCTTTCCGACCGGCTTTTGCGGATTGAGCAGAATAGCCCTTTGCTCCGGATTTGCCTGAATCTTCGATGGGTTGAACTGCCAGAGTAATGGATGAATACAGCAATTGCCAATGAGGAGTGAATCTCCTTTCTCAGTTCCCTCCTTATATGAAGCCCAATTGAGATAACAGCCGTATTGTCCGGGAGCGCGACAAGGCGAAACATTTCGGTACCAGACCGAGTCGATGTTGTAGCCCACCAGCCAGGCACTTACCAGCTGAGCCCGCAGAACTGCAGATGTATCGATAACTTCTTTCAGCAGCCTGGCCGCATGTAAAGTTCCCTGACTGTGACCTGCCAGTATAAAAGGCCGACCTGCATTAAAATTTTTCAAATAATAAATAAACGCATTCAACACGTCTTCATAAGCCAGATTCAATGCTTTCCCGCCTTCACCGCCCACATCGTCAAAACTGCGGATATGCCCCTGCCGGTAGCGCGGCACATAAACCCTTCCATACTGATTGAAAACTCCGGCCTGCAGCCTGACCGGAAGCTGATCAACCTGCCGGTTAAGCTTTTTGTAATCAAGCGGAGCATTCCAGGCTTTTGTCCAGCGAAACAAAGTGGGATAAATGTAAAATACATCGACCGGCTTCAGACTATCCGGAACGGAGGCTTCTCCGGCCAAAGTAAAATCGGCTGCATCAGGTCTGAAAGGCAGACAACTCCACCGGTCCGGAAGGCTGTAATCGGGGGCCGGAGGGGGCAGCACTTCATCAAAAGATTTCTGCGCGCTCAGCGAAAGGGCCAACAATTGTGCAAACAGCAAATTCAAAAAGCTTTTCATGAACCAAACTTACCCATTTGAGGCGTATGTAAACTCCCAATCAGGCTTTAATAATCGTTAACAGACAAGCCTGATTTTCTGCCAAAACCATAAACTTGCGTATGGCCTCAGAAAAAGTCCGGCTCAGCCGGCACAGCCTCAGCTCCCTTTTCCGGATCTACAGCTTTATTCTTCCTTACCGCTGGAAGTTTCTTATTGGCATGATTGCTCTTGTGATCAGCACAGCCGTGGTATCGGTCTTGCCCATGGGTTTCCGGCAGCTGGTTGATGCCGCCAATTCCAATGCCATGAGCGCCGAAAGACTCAAAGAGCTCGGGCTTCTGCTCGGAGGAGTACTGATCATTCAGGCCAGCCTCTCCTTTGTAAGAATCTATTACTTCGAATGGGTGAGTCAGCACGGCATGGCAGATATCCGCAGAACCCTTTACAACAAAATTATCAGCCTTCCCATTCCATTTTTTGAAGGCAGCAGGGTAGGCGAACTGAATTCCAGAATTTCATCTGATGTATCTCAGCTGCAGGAAGCCCTGTCGGTACATTTGGCCATGCTGGTGAGGCAACTGGTTTTACCTGTTGTTTGTATTCCTTTCCTCTTTCATATCTCGGTGAAGCTCACCCTGATTATGATGGCGACCATTCCGGTTATGATTTTCTTTGCCGTGATTTTCGGAAGATACATCCGCACCATTTCGCGCAAGGCACAGGACGCTCTGGCACGTTCAATGACCGTAGTTGAAGAAACCTTTCAAGGCATTGAAGCGGTTAAATCATATACCAATGAGTACTTCGAAAGCAGGCGCTATGCCCAAAGCAATCAGGAAGTGGTGAGCATTGCACTGTATGCATCCAAATACAGAGCCGGATTTGTTTCCTTCATCATATTTGCCATGTTTGGCGCCATCGTGCTCATTGTTTCGGCCGGACTGAGCACCGTGGCCTCCGGCGAGCTGAGCATGGGTCAACTCATCGAGTTTCTGCTGTTTACCATTTTCATTGGCAGCTCTTTGGCCGGGCTTTCAGAAAGCTATACGGTCATTCAAAAAACTGCGGGTGCTTCCGAAAGAATTCTTGAACTGATGAACCGCCTTTCGGAAGTAGAACTTCAAGACCACACCAATCACATCAGCATCAACGGTAAAGTAGAATTCAGAAACGTTCATTTTGCTTATCCGTCCAGACCGGAACAAGAAGTATTGCAGGGAGTCAGCTTTGTTGCTGAGCCCGGCATGAGAATTGCCTTGGTGGGTCCAAGCGGTTCGGGTAAATCAACCATCGTGAGACTGCTGAGTCGCTGGTACGAGCATCATTCGGGACAGATATTACTCGACGAGAAAGCCATAGATTCATACAACATCACTGCACTTCGGAAAAACTTCGGCAATGTGCCTCAGGAGGTCATGCTTTTCGGAGGCACAATTCGGGAAAATATTGCTTACGGAAAACCGGAAGCAAAAGAAGAAGAGATCATAGAAGCAGCACGTAAAGCCAATGCCTGGCAATTCATCAAAACCTTTCAGGAAGGGCTGGATACTCAGGTGGGTGAGCGCGGACTTAAACTGAGCGGAGGGCAAAAGCAGCGCATCGCCATAGCGCGGGCCATTTTGCGCGATCCCAGGATCCTGTTGCTGGACGAAGCGACCTCTGCCCTCGACAGTGAGAGCGAGCTGCTGGTCAAGCAGGCGCTGGCTGAACTGATGAAAAACAGGACCACTTTTATTATTGCCCATCGGCTCAGCACCATTCGTGAAGCCGATCTTATTCTGGTGATCAACAAGGGTAAAATTGAAGAACAGGGAACCCATGCCGAACTGGCGGTAAAAGAGAACGGACTTTACCAAAAGCTGCTGAGGCTTCAGTTTGAACAAGAACCAATAGGACATCATACTCTCTAGCATTTTAGAATCGCCCATACTTAACTCCTGTTTAAATTTAAACGGGCGCCTCTCCCGCCGGCAAAACTTTACTTTAAAATCGTTTGCGTTTCAAGCGGGAGTCGGGTGTTGCGGGGGTTCCGTGGCGCATGCGCCACCCGGCTTCGCCGGCCCCTCCACCCCCTGGCGCAGCTTTCACTTCGACTGCTTAATCTGTCAATATCCAATGAATGCGCTAATTTTATATTTGATTAGTAAAAAAACTCCTGTAATCTTCAAGAATCTTCCCGAACACATCCCCGGATAAACATATATTTTACATTCATATATATAAAACATCAATTATCATGAAATTCGGATTCCGCAAGCCATCGCTTACCAAAATGATTGCAGCCAGAACCTCACCCAAGCGCCTGATCAAAAATGCATTGGGTTTAAAGGCCCCCAGAGGCTGGGGCTGGCTTACCAATCCCCAAAAAGCGGCATATAACCGGGTTTATCATCGCACTTCATTCAGCCTAATTGATTTTTTCAAGCGCCTGTTCAGGTAGTAAGTTTATAAACTAAACTGACACTTAACTAATGATCATTGAAGCATTTACTACTTTGACTAAAAAGTTCAGAACATCATCACAGTTTAGAAACACGAATTGCAATGCAACCCCTTTAATTTTTTTTAATACAATAACTAAATTCGTCCGCAGACTACCCAAAACAAGCCGGTGAAAAAATATGTACTGTTTTTAATTTGCTTGCTTTCGGTTATACAGCTTGAAGCATCTTCTCCTCAGCAAGATTCAAAAGCTGAAAAAAAATGGCCTGCCTGGCTAAACTTCAGAAACGGACTTCAAATCGTGACTCCCGACAGTCTGTTTTCCATGAGTTTCAGATTCAGAATTCAAAACAGATTAGGCTATTTGAGTCGCTCAGCTTCAGACTTCAGAGCTGAAGAACTGGATTTTCGGGTAAGAAGAGCACGTTTGAGACTTGACGGATGGGTTTATCGGCCTGAATTTACATATCAGCTGCAACTCAGTTTTTCCCGTGCAGATATGGACTGGGATGTAAGCAATCTGCCCAATGTTTTACGGGATGCTTTAATAGGCTATCAGCATCGGTCAGGATTCGCCATACAAATTGGGCAGGGAAAACTACCCGGAAACCGACAACGGGTAATTTCCTCCGGCGAATTGCAATTTTGCGACCGTTCAGTGGTCAATAATTATTTAACTCTAGACCGTGACTTTGGTGTATTTTTCCAATATCGTTATCCCGGCTTCAAAAGACCACTTATACTCAAAGCAGCGCTGAGCTCAGGAGAAGGAAGAAATCAATTGCGAACAGATAAGGGTCTTGCCTATACAATACGGTTGGAATGGCTTCCTCTTGGTCCTTTTAGTGGCAAGAACGATTACATTGAAGGAGACTTGGAAAGGGAATCAAAACCCAAAGTTTCGCTGGGAAGCACAGCCCATTTCAACCATCGGGCACAAAGAACAGGCGGGCAGTTGGGAAAGCAGCTCTATGAGCCCAAAGACCTGTTATCAGCCGAAGCTGACTTTGTCGTCAAATACCGTGGCTGGGCTCTTAGTTCAGAGTATCTATATCGCAAGAGCCTTCAAGATCCCCGGACGATTGACCAGGCAGGAGATCTCCGGTACGTTTTCACAGGACATGGCTTAAATACTCAATTGTCTTACTGCTTCAGAAAAATGTGGGAGATAGCCGCAAGGCACAGCTTATTGATTCCTGATGCCGCTCTATATGGTCTGGAACCAAGGCAACAACATTATGGTCTCGGCCTAAGTAAATACTTCTGGAAGCATAAACTCAAGGTTCAAACAGACTGGTTTTATCTTCAGGAAATGGAGTGGAAAAGGCAATCTGAAACAGGTCGTTTTCAGTGGCGTTTCCAAGTAGAAATTGGCATTTGATATTGCTGCAGGGAAGCTTACCGAGACTGAATCCCGGAAATATCCGTACCTTTGTGTTTTAAACACGTTCATGCATTTCGATTCACTGGGGATTATATCCCCGATACTTCAAGCCCTTCAAGAAGAAGGATACAGCCAACCCACGCCGATACAACAGCAAGCCATTCCAGAGGTACTTCAGGAGCGCGACCTTCTCGGCTGCGCACAAACAGGAACAGGTAAAACAGCCGCTTTTGCCATTCCCATTCTGCAACTGCTCAACGGCAGGCCTCCGGCCGATCCCGTCAAACGAGCCCTGCGGGCACTGATTCTCACACCCACCCGCGAACTGGCCATACAGATTGGAGACAGCTTCACTGCCTATGGCCGCCACCTTAAGCTGAAACACACCGTAATTTTTGGCGGGGTCAACCAAGGAAACCAAACCCGTGCACTCTCTCAAAAGCCGGAAATCATCATTGCTACTCCTGGCAGATTGCTCGACCTCATGGGTCAAGGCTTCATTAAACTCGATCAGATTGAAATCTTCGTTTTGGATGAAGCAGACAGAATGCTCGACATGGGCTTTATACAAGACGTGCGAAGAGTGATCAAGCAACTTCCGCAGAAGCGTCAAACCCTATTCTTCTCGGCCACCATGCCCGATGAAATCAGAGAACTGTCGGATGCCATTTTAAATAAACCTGTACGGGTAGAAGTGACTCCGGTTTCCTCAACTGCAGAAAAAGTAGAACAATATCTTTTCAAGGTCGACAAGAAAGACAAAAGAGCATTGCTTCAATATGTACTGCGTGATCCTTCAATCACCTCTTGTCTTGTTTTTACAAGAACTAAACACGGGGCAGATAAAGTGGCAAAAGACCTGCAGAAAGCCGGAATTTCTGCCGAGGCTATACATGGAAATAAGACACAAGGTGCACGACAAAGGGCTCTGAACAACTTTAAAGATGGCCGCTGCCGTGTGCTGGTTGCCACCGATATTGCAGCCAGAGGAATTGATGTTGAGAACCTTTCTCATGTTATCAATTACGAATTACCTGATGTTCCGGAAACTTATGTTCACCGGATTGGAAGAACAGGCCGCGCAGGAGCCAGCGGAATCGCCTTTTCATTCTGCGACCGGGAAGAAAGACCCATGCTTCGTCAGATTCAGCTTCTGATCGGAAAAGTTCTACCCCTTCGCGAAGACCATCCCTATCCGGCAGCAACAGAAACTATCTCTGAGAGTGCACCGGTCTCCGCTCAACCCTCTTCCGGTACAGGCGTTTCAGCTGGTATGAGCAGAAAGTTTCTTAAACGCAGAGGCAGACTACCATCCGGATTGTGAAACCCACTGACATTTTGTCGCTTTTCCTTAACTTCGCGGCGATATGGAAGGTGGATTGTACAAGAACGATACGGCATTCGAGTTGCCGTCTAAGGTCATAGACGAAAGCAGACAAGGAGAGGCCTTTAGCCGACCGGCACACGGAAGCAGCGCCCTGGCATCGCGTCATTTTTATATCGAAAGCTACGGCTGCCAGATGAATTTTTCTGACTCAGAAATTGTAGCCTCTATTCTATCTGAAGCCGGCTTTGCTCCCACCCCGGATTTTCTTCAGGCAGACTTGATTCTCATAAATACCTGTGCCATTCGCGACAATGCCGAACAGCGGGTGCGCAACAGACTTCAGCACCTGGCAGCGGTAAAAAAACAAAAGAAAGGTGCGCTGATCGGAGTTTTAGGTTGCATGGCAGAACGACTTAAAGAGAAATTCCTTGAAGAAGAAAAGATCGTGGACCTGGTTGCGGGACCGGACGCTTATCGCAGTCTGCCCGGCTTAATAGAGGAAGCCGAAACTGGACAAAAGGCCATCAATGTACTGTTGAGCAGAGAAGAAACATACGCCGAGCTTAGTCCGGTGAGACTCAACTCCAATGGAGTTTCTGCATTTGTTTCTATCATGCGCGGCTGCGACAATATGTGCTCCTTCTGCGTAGTACCTTTTACCAGGGGAAGGGAACGAAGCCGAAGTGCTCTTTCTATCTTAGATGAAGTAAAAGACCTCTACGCGCGTGGTTTTAAGGAGGTAACGCTGCTCGGACAGAATGTGGATTCTTACCGTTATTCCGACGACCCCACTCTGCTGGGTAAAAAGCTGATTGATGCCAAATACGATCCTTCAGTAATCAACTTTGCCCGCCTGCTGCAAATGGTTGCAGAGGTCGCTCCGGATCTCAGGGTTCGGTTTTCAACCTCTCATCCCAAAGACATGACCGATGATGTACTGGAGACCATGGCTGCCTATTCCAACATCTGCAAATACATTCATCTTCCGGTTCAAAGCGGTAGCAGCCGGATTCTGGATAAAATGAACCGCACCTACCATAGAGATTGGTATAAAGAGCGTATTGACGCGATCCGCCGAATTGTTCCGGATGCCTCCATCTCTTCCGACATCATCGCAGGATTCTGTTCGGAAACAGAAGAAGATCACAAAGATACACTTGACATCATGCGGTATTCGCGCTTCAGTATGTCTTACATGTTTATCTACAGTGAAAGACCGGGAACACTTGCCGCTAAAAAGTTTGAAGACGATGTGCCGGAAGATTTAAAAAAACGCAGGCTTCAGGAAATTGTTGATCTTCAAATGCAGCTTAGTCTGGAAGAAAACCAAAAAGATGTAGGCCGGATATTCGAAGTGCTGGTGGAAGGAACTTCTCACCGAAGTGAAATGGATCTTTTTGGCAGAAACTCTCAAAATAAAGTAGTGGTCTTTCCTAAAAGAAACTTTGCTAAGGGACAATTCGTTAAAGTCAGGGTGCGCTCATGTACGGCAGCGACTTTGATTGGGGAAGCAATAGATGTTTGAAGAAATGGAACTCAGCAGCATCAAAAACCGTTTCGGTATCATCGGCAGTTCTCCGGGCTTGCATCATGCGATTCACATTGCAGAGAGGGTTGCACCCACTCAACTTACCGTATTGATTACCGGGGAGAGCGGAGTTGGAAAGGAAGTTTTCTCTCAGATCATCCATCAGTTGGGGGCAAGAAAGCACAATCCCTTCATTGCCGTAAACTGCGGCGCCATACCGGAAGGGACCATAGATTCGGAATTGTTTGGTCACGAAAAAGGAGCCTTCACCGGAGCACATGAAAGCAGAAAAGGATACTTCGAAACCGTAAACGGAGGAACCATATTCCTTGACGAAGTAGGAGAGCTTCCGCACGGTACACAAGCCCGCCTGCTCAGGGTTTTAGAAACAGGTGAATATATACGTGTAGGTTCCAGCAAAGTATTGAAAACGGATGTAAGGGTCGTTGCCGCAACCAATGTTAAACTGCAGGACGCCGTAAAATCAGGCCGGTTTAGGGAAGATCTTTATTACAGATTAAGCACTGTGCCGATTACGATTCCCTCGCTTCGTGAAAGAGGGGAAGATATTCTCTTGCTTTTTAGAAAATTCTGTGCCGATTTTGCCGAAAGAAACCGCATTCAACCCATACGCCTCACAGATGATGCACGCATCATGCTGCTTAAGTACCCCTGGCCCGGAAACGTGCGACAGCTGAAAAATGTCGCAGAGCAAGTTTCTCTGCTGGCTTCCGAAAGAGAAGTGGATTCCGATGAGTTGCTCAAAGTTGCTCCGGCTCTGAATGACGTTCGCCTGCCTGCTATTCAGGATTTCAGACAAGAAGCCGGAAGCGGTTTCACCGAAAGAGAGATTTTATACAAGTTGATTTTTGATCTTAAGAAAGATCTCAATGACCTTAAACAGTTTGTTTTCGATATCGCAAAGGCGCAGGTCAACACGGTTCCGGGAAGCTACTCCCCTCCTCCTGCATTTGATCAGTTTGAACCTCAAGATGTGCTAAAAGCCGCTGTATCCGGCGAAACGACAACCATTGCCCTTCCCGCTGCCGAAGGAACCAAAACCGGCCTGCTCGTGTCTGCTGATGACCATCACTTCACCCGGCATGAAACCGTCGAGGAGTCATTATCACTGATGGATAAAGAAAAAGAGCTTATCGTGAAAGCGCTAAAGAAACACCGAAACAAACGTAAAGACGCTGCTCATGACCTCGGTATATCTGAACGTACTCTTTACAGAAAAATAAAGGAATACCAGCTCGAGTGATTTCAGTACGCCATATCTGTTTATTTTTAATCGGCGGAGTTTGCGTGTTTATTCAGCAGTCCTGCAAGGTTTATTCTTTTACCGGCGCTAATCTGGATCCGGATATCAAAACCGTGAGTATCGGTTTCTTCGACAATAAAGCCAACAATGGTCCGGCTAATCTTGCCCAGGCTTTTACCGATCGGCTTAAACTAAAAATGCTCACTGAAGCTAATCTCAAACAAACTGCCCAAAATGGAGACCTTGATTTCGCCGGATATATCAGCGGCTATCAGTTCTCTTCTCAGGCGCCCACATCTGCAGCAACCGGCGCCCTAAACAGACTTACCATATCTGTAAAAGTTGAATTTGTTAATTCAAAAGATGAAAAAGATAATTTCAGCCAGGAGTTCAGGCGCTTTGCAGAGTTCCCTGCCACCGAAAACCTGCAGGATATTGAGCAAAGGTTGATCAATGAGATCAACCAGCAGTTGGTGGATGATGTATTCAACAGAGCACTGGTGAAATGGTGATCTCAGTTCATTGCTTATTTTTGATGGAATGGAACTGAAACCCGCCGACTTGAAAGATCCGGCTGCTTTATTGCAGATGGCACTTCGCACCGAGCCGGGAGCCGTTCAGAGACTTTCGGAAGAAAAACCATATTACCGCCCTGCGAAGCTGTTATTGGGTGCAATGGAACTTGCTCAGGGAAAAGAAATTCTTTCCCCCCTGGCTCTTTATTTCAATGCCGAAGAGAGAGAGTTACTTTACCGCGTAAAAGTCATGATCAGTCTATCGGGACGCGATCACGCAGCTGCAGATGTTGCGCCTTCAGCTGCTCCGGGAACCGCTCTTCTCTTTCCGGAAATAACTGATGTTCATGAAGTTAAGCAGCCTTCCACAGAAATCCGTGAACCTGAAGAGAGTAATGCCTCTGAACCACTGCTTGGAATCTCTGCCGATTTAAGTAAACCGAATGAAGTAGAAGCAACAGTGTTCGTTCCCTCTTCTGAAATTCCGGAAATTATTGCCGCTGGTACCTCCAAAGAAATACAAACGCTTTCCTCAGAAGATTCTGCGCTCAATAATATTTTGATCGAAGAATGGCCTGAGTTTAATGAAAATAATGAGCCTGTCAGTTTACCTAAGACCCCAAATGCCGGCTCAATAACCTCTGAAGCCCCGGATACTATTCTTCTTTCTGAGAATATTGATGAGGAGGCTACCCAAACGGCAGAAAGCCCTTTAGATAAAACTCTCGATGCATTGCCCCGACGAATCGAAGATGCAAACAACAGCCTGCGCAGTTTTTCGGACTGGCTTCGCTTAAGCGGCGCTGCCCGGCCCAGAAAACCCCTCCCTTTACCTTCCCTTAAGCCGGAAAAAACCGAATTTTCAGAAACAACTGCCGCCTCTACTGGTGCTGGCAAAAGGAACTTGACCGCAGAAGATGAGATACAATCTCTTGAGTTTGGCTACCGGCAGGAAGCAGTTATCGCAGGCTTGCTCAATAAGGAAAAATCGCTCACCAGAGATCTGGAAGGATTTATTGACCACCAGATCAGGAGTAAGAAAAAGAAAAAAACCGGGCCTGAACGATCTGGCGACGGGCTTCCGATCACTGAATCAATGGCCGCTGTATTGCTGAGTCAGGGCAAAAAAGAACGGGCTGTGGTCATGTACAGAGCCCTCAGTTTGAAATTCCCCGAAAAATCCGGTTATTTTGCGGCCCTGATCAAGGAAATTTTATAAAAACAAGCCATGTATACAATCCTTACCATTTTGATCATTCTCGTTTGCGTGCTGCTCAGCATCGTGGTACTCATTCAAAACCCCAAAGGTGGAGGTCTAAGCTCAACCTTCGGAGGTGTAGGAAATCAGATTCTCGGAGCATCGCGATCTACCGATATTGTTGAAAAAGCAACATGGACACTGGCTATTCTCCTTTTGCTCCTGAGTTTCTCTACTGCCTTCCTGATAGACCGGAAAGCAGTATCTACCGCAAACAGCCTGCCCAAATCTGAGGTAGAACAGCGAATGAATGAAACAGGAGGTATGAACACACTTCCCCTCCCTCAACAACCTGCAGGATCTCCTGCTCAGCAACAAGCTCCAGCACAAAGCCCTCCGGCAGGTCAGTAAGTCAACTCTGACAGCCTTTTCCTCTTTCGAAAAATTATCTCCATGAGTTTACAATGTGGGATCGTCGGACTTCCCAACGTAGGGAAATCTACGCTCTTCAATGCCCTGAGCAGCGCCAAAGCGCAGGCTGCCAATTTTCCCTTTTGCACCATAGACCCGAACATCGGAGTGGTAAGTGTGCCGGATCCCAGACTGGATCAGATTTCGGCTTTGGTCAATCCACAGAAGGTGATTCCAACTACGATCGAGTTTGTAGACATCGCCGGGCTGGTCAAAGGAGCCTCCAAAGGCGAAGGACTGGGCAATCAGTTTCTGGGAAATATCCGCTCAGTGAATGCCATTGTTCATGTAGTTAGATGTTTCGAGGATCCCAATGTAATTCATGTTGATGGAAACGTGGACCCCGTCAGAGACAAAGAAATCATTGACACCGAGCTTCAGCTGAAAGACCTCGAGAGCGTACAGAAGAAAATGGAAAAACTTCAGAAGCTGGTCAAAACCGGCGATAAAGAAGTGGCTAAGGGATTGCAGGTGCTAGAAGTGTATAAAAGCCATCTCGAGCAAGGAAAAAGTGCGCGTTCTGCTCCTGTTGAACCTGAAGAAAAGCGCTTTATTGAAGATATTCAGTTGCTCACGGCCAAGCCGGTAATCTATGTTTGCAATGTAGAAGAATCTTCATTGCCTGATGGCAATGCGCTGAGCAAAAAATTATATGAAGCCGTAAAGGACGAAGCAGCGGAAGTGATCATTGTTTGTGCCGCCATTGAAGCTGAAATAGCACAGCTGGATTCGGCAGAAGACCGTTCTGCCTTTCTGGAAGGAATGGGCTTAAAAGAATCGGGACTCAACCGCCTTATTCGCGCCGCTTATCGTATCCTGCATCTGCAGACCTACTTTACAGCAGGTGAAAAAGAAGTGCGCGCCTGGACCATTGATGTTGGAACCAAAGCGCCACAAGCAGCCGGGGTCATTCATTCCGATTTTGAGCGCGGTTTCATACGAGCCGAAGTAATGGCTTACGATGACTTCATGAAATACAAAAGTGAAGCTGCCTGCCGGGATGCGGGAAGGCTTCGGCTGGAAGGCAAGGAATATGTGGTGCAGGATGGCGACATCATGCATTTCAGATTTAATGTCTGAGCTATAGAATTGATTAAATTCTTGCTTCATCATTTCCCATTAAGATTAATTTTGATGACTGGTGAAGATAATCCGCTCAACTATCTTTTGTTTTTTGATCATCACGCTTGGTGTTATAGTATGGTTTGTAAGACAATCATGGGAATTTTATAGTTTTCTGAAACAAATGCCGGCCTTGTATTCATTGGTCCTTTTTGAAAATGACCCTCAGCTGGGCTATAGGCTCCGCAAAGAAATGACAGGCTGGTACGTTCTTCCCTCTCTTGATTCAATTCCGGTGTTTACCGGCCGGGAGGGACACCGCATTGACAACCGGAATGAGCCTTGCACAGACAGTCTTCTATTTTTGGGTGATTCCTTTACTTTCGGCGAGGCATGCCTTGCCGACTCAACTTATGCATTCTTGAGTTCCCGCAATCTTAACCGCTGTGCACTTAACTTTGGCACAGGCGGTTATGGACTTGCTCAGATGTGGCATATTTACATAAATTCAAGACCAGGAAGGACCTGGATTATACAATGGTCTCCCTGGCTCGCAGAACGGGCCGTGAGGGGCAAGTTAGACGGTAAAATGATCATTATTCCAACACCTGTTCTCATGCCGGATGGTGATACTTTCTCTTTTATCCCTCCCGCCTACGCCTCTGAACTGTTTCCTCTCTCCACGGCAAGTGAACTTGAACCTTATCGCCCGCGAGCAAACAGACCCAAGTCTTTTTTATCATTTCTTGCGGGACCCGGCTATACAATTTATTCCAATCAACTCAGCAGCGAATGTTCTAAGTTTTTTAGAAGCTCCCCAAATACAGATGATGCAGAATTTATTCATGATGCATTTGTAAGAAAATTGAACAAACTTGCCATTACAAGAAAGGATACCATCATATTTATGCTGATAGGCTACAGTCACCGGGAAAGTCTGCTCGAAGAAAAAAAACTTAAAAGACTGAGTACCTTCCCCATACTGAATGCAAGCGCTTGGCTTTATCAACAGAAAGACAGTATGACTGAATCAGAATACGAATCACGCTATATGCACTGGGATTCAGCTCATTCCAATATCCTTGACAGGCATCCCAACCCACTGGCTCACCGCCTGATTGCAGATAAAGTAATCGACTACTTTAGAAAATTATGGCCTAAATGAGCTAGCACGGGTAAATTGGTCTTTTGGCATTTTAAAAGAATCTTAAAAACCTTAGAGGTGCCAATAACAAACGATTTTCTCCAATTTGACTCGTCCAAATACAGGATTTAATCCCTATTCTGAAAACTTTTTCATTTCTGGACGGGTCAAGTCTGCGCCAGGGGGTGTAGGGGCCGGCACAGCCGGGTGGCGGATACGCCACGGAACCCCCGCAACACCCGACCCACCGCCTGGGATGCAGCCGATTTGACCTCCATTTGCCAAACGGTGGGAGGCGCCCAAATTCATGATCACATAAAGTTCTTTAGGTGGGCCCTACTTAAATTCAAATGAGTGTAAAGCTTTGCCTGAGATATACCCGTTTTCTGATCAACTTAATGAAGTAAATTCGCATGACATCATGAAAACGGGCGTCCTTTTATCCTTGTTGATCTCCTATTCAGCCCTGCTCAGCGGTCAAAGTCTTTTACTGACCATAGATCCGCCCAATGCCAAAGGCGAAATGGTACATCTTCTACTCGACAGCCAAAACTTCGAGCTTCAGTTACCGTGCTCAATTCGCTGCGCGCCGGGCAGGCATCAACTGAGCTTACTTGTATCAGGATATTTTGAATACAAAACGGAATTATATACAGAGAAAGATACCCTTTTGCGGCCCATGCTCAACTCCTTTGAGTTAAATGAAGTAACAGTTCAAACATACCGCCTTCGGCAGGCCGGAATGAAGTCCGACGGAACCGTTGAGATCACTGCTGAAGTGCTGAAGGCCATGCCTTCCTATCTGGGAGAAAGAGATCTGGTGAAAACCATTCAGCTCCTGCCGGGGGCACAAACCGGAAATGAAGGGGCAAGAGGACTTTTTGTGCGAGGCGGAAGCCCCGATCAAACACTGATCCGATTTGACGGCATTCCCATTTTCGCCACGGCACACTTATATGGTTTCCTCTCCGTATTCAACTCAGACATGGTGAGAAAAGCCGATTTGCAGAAAAATTATATTTCTCCCCGCTACACCCAAAGATTGGGAGCAGTGCTGGAAGTAGAAAGCGAGACCGGGCAATCTGATCGATGGGAAGGAAATGTGAGTTTCGGACTGGTCACGAGCAGGATTACCGGCTCAGGACCCATAGGAAAGAGAAGCC
>CAZUHX010000030.1:0-20228 GCA_964620795.1 uncultured Chitinophagaceae bacterium | reverse complement strand
GCCTGTATATGGTAATCAGATTGTTTGAGAGAAATTCAATCTGTTTGTTTTTGAATCGCTTACCACGGATTATACTACCTTTGCCGCCCTGATCCATGGAAGAATCTCCCCGTAAAAGAAAGCCTGCCGGCAGTGCAAAGGAAAATAAGCCTGCCCGGAAATCATTCCCTTCAAAAAAGTCTTCAGACGAAAGAAGCGGGAAGCGAAAGTCTGCTGATTTTTCATCTGCACCAACAGAAAGAAAAAGAACATATTTAAAAAAATCAGATTCCGAACAGGACTCTGATCGTCCGTTTCGCAGAAAATATTCCGACAGCCGAACCGAAGAAAAAAGGGAGGACTCTTTCAAATCAGCTCGTCCGCGCAGCTCGGATTTTAAATCCGGCAGAAGCAAATTCGGTAGCCGTACCGATTCTGAATCCAGATCTTTTGAAAGAAAATCTGAACGCGATTCCGGTTCCGGAGATTCCGGTTTTAGATCAGAAAGAAAAAAGTTTTCTGATAGGGGAGAATCTGAATCCCGTCCATACAGCAAAAGACCGCCGGATCGCGAACGCAGGCCGTCAGATTCTTCTTTCAGACCGGGAAGAAAGAAGTTTGAGGAAGGCGGGGAATCTTCTTCAGCACGTCCATTCAGGAAAAGAACGGATCGCGACAGCCATTCATCTCCTTCAGATTTTAAACCTGGCAGAAAGAAATTCGGAGAAAGAAGAGAGGATGCTGCCGGCTCTTTTGAAGGAAGAAGAAGAGATGAGAATGCCCCTGACTTTCGGGGAACTTTTCATTCTGAAGCTAAGCCTTTCAGAAAGAAGGAGTTTTCAGGCGATAAAAAACGATTTGAAAAGCGAGACTCCGCAAGACCTGCCGGAACCTATAAGGAGTTTAAAGAACGCAAAGCCGGAGGCGGGAAAGCCCGTTCAGAAGAATCCACCTCTTTCAGGAAATACGCCAGGGATTCGGACTCCTTTGGCAAAAAATCATACAAGTCCCGGGCGCCATTCGGCGAAGATCAGGAGCTCAGTCCGGATCAGCAATTCAGGCGGCCTTCCGATAAAGCGCCGGCCATACCCGGAAATATCCGATTGAATAAATACCTTGCGCATGCAGGTGTAGCCTCCAGAAGAAAGGCAGATGAATTGATTCTCGCGGGCAAGGTAAGGGTGAATGGTGCGGTGATCACCGAAATGGGCTATCGGCTCGCTTCCGGCGATAAAGTTGAATTCAATCAGCAACACATCAGTCCGGAGTCTAAAGTGTATGTGTTGCTTAATAAACCCAAAGATTACATTACCACTACCAGCGACGAAAAAGATCGCAGAACCATCATGGATCTGATTGCAGGGGTTTACCGGAATTTTGAGAAACACAGAAGGCCGCGTTTATATCCCGTGGGACGTTTAGACAGAAATACCTCAGGGGTGCTGCTCATCACCAATGATGGCGAATTGGCCCAGGCACTTACGCATCCCAGCAAAGGTGTGCAGAAAGTATACCATGTAGTGCTCAATAAAAACTTCAGAAAAGAAGACTTTGATCGTGTGGCTGAAGGCGGACTCGTTCTGGAAGACGGCATTGCCTCGGTAGATGAAATCGCTTATCCCAATCCCGACAACCGCAAGGAAGTAGGAATACAAATTCACACAGGAAAAAATCGTTTTGTAAGAAGGATTTTTGAGGCCCTTGAGTATGAGGTCGTCAAATTAGACCGTGTTTATTTTGCCGGTCTAACCAAGAAAGATATTCCAAGAGGCAAATGGAGGTTCCTCACCGAGGAGGAAGTTCGCATGCTGAAATACTTTCAGCGCTGATTAAATCTCCCGCTTGATTTCGATCTTGCTGTCGGGCGCGATCTTGATGGGCACAGTCTCTTCTTCCACATTGGTCAGCTCTAAACCAAAATCTTCTGCTGCTGAAAGACTGATTTCCTTGATCAGACGATAGCCCTTAATCACAAACTGATCAATGGGGGAAAGATCGTCGTCAATGGCCACCCGCGAATTGATCAGGATGAACTTGAAATCTGCCGGCATTCCGTGCTTTCTGAGAGAAGGATAATGGCTCAGTTCATCTACTTCTTTATTGGCCACCAGATCATCTACAATCTTGCGGAACATCAGGTTGACCTTGTGCTCTACCTTGAAACCAAAAGTAAGCCTGATGAAAAACACTCTCCTGGGAACAATGGTATCTACCTTGTAACTCGCTCCAAATGGTTCACTGCTGATGTCAACATGCACAAACCAATAGATGTCTGCCCGCTTCGGGCGCTTTCTGAAAATCGAATAAATGATGTTTGAATCAATATGACTTTTGTCGTTGGCCATGGCCAGATAAACCAGGTTATTGGCTTCTTTGGGAATCGTTTCGTCATGCATCAGATCTTGCAGCACAGGGATATAATCCTTTACTTCCACAAATTCGGTATGCTTTTTCCTGAGCTGCCGGGCACGGTAGAATACCCACATGGCCAGGAATAAGAAAGATGCAATCAGGAAGGTAAACCAGCCGCCATGTGAGAATTTTGAAATGTTGGCAATCAGAAATGTAAATTCAATCGTTAGAAGAAAAACCGCAAGGATCATCACCAGAACTACATTCCTGCTTTTTGTGTAGAGATAGTAACACAGCAGGAGCGTGGTCATGAGCATATCTACAATGATCGCCAAACCATAGGCTGCTTCCATGTTTGAAGCTTTTTCAAAAACAAGAACGGCTGCTACACAACCGGCAAATAGAAACCAGTTGATAAAGGGAATGTAAATCTGACCCATGTTTACCGTAGGATACATCACCTTGAGATTGGGCCATAGCCTCAGCTTCATCGCCTCATTCACCAGAGTGTAAGCTCCCGAAATCAAAGCTTGGCTGGCAATGATGGTTGCCAGTGTAGCCACCGTAATGCCAACAGGTAAAAACCAGGAAGGCATCAGGGAATAAAACGGACTTTTATCATGCCATACCTGACCCTCATATTGCAAAATATAGGACGCTTGTCCGAAATAACTCAGCATCAGCATCACAATCACGAAAGACCACGACACCCGGATATTTCCTTTTCCGCAATGACCGAGGTCTGAATAGAGGGCTTCGCCTCCCGTGGTGCACAGAAACACGGCTCCCAATAACCAGAAACCGCCGGGATAGTTTGCTATAAGATTGAATGCATATAACGGATTCACAGCCTCCAGTACCATTGGGTTTTTGGCGATCTGAAGCAGCCCCAGGCCGCCGATCATCAGAAACCAGATCAGCATCACCGGACCGAATATGCCGCCAATAACCTTGGTTCCGAATTGCTGAAAAGTAAAAAGGCCAATCAGAATGATGATCACAATAGGAACCGTAGGGATTTCATCATTGATGATTTTCAAACCCTCTACTGCCGAAGAAATGGAAATCGGAGGCGTGATAAATCCATCTGAAATCAGGGTTGCACAGCCAATGATAGCCGGCACAATCAGCCATTTCGATTTGTATCGCCTCACCAGGGCATACAAGGCAAAAATTCCGCCTTCACCATTGTTGTCGGCATTCAATGCGAGGTACACATACTTGAAGGTGGTCACCAGAAGCAATGTCCAGAATACACAGCTCAGACCTCCAAGGATCAGCTCTTTGGAAATTTCATGATTGTTGACCAATGCACTCATCACATAGATGGGTGAGGTTCCGATGTCTCCGAAAATGATTCCGAGGGTGATGAGCACTCCTGCTGCGGTGAGCGGATGCTGCTTGTGTTGATCTGGCATGTAAACCGGTCTGTTAGTTCTACTGAGAAGCCATGGGCCTCAATCCGGCTGCAAAGCTATTTTGAAACTACAGATTGACAAATTTTAACGCATCTTTTAATACACCATTCTCAGCCTGAGGGTTTCTTTCACGGTTTTCAGCAGCGCAAAGGCTTCTTTCGAAAGTTTACGGTCCACATCCAGCACCACATATCCAATGCGTTCATTGGTTTTCAGGTACTGCCCCAGAATATTGATGTGATGCTCAGAGAGCTTGGTATTGATCTCACTCAAAACACCGGGCATATTTCTGTGAATGTGCAGAATGCGATGGGTATCGGCCTGTACCGGAAGGCTGAGCGCCGGTACAGAATGTGAACCATTGGTAATGCCAAGCTCTAGAAAATTCAGCAGCTTGCTGCTCACATCCAGTCCGATCTGCAATTGGGCTTCTTCTGTCGATCCGCCGATATGCGGGGTCAGGATGGTATTGGGCATACCCCTCAGCGGACTCTCAAATCCCGGCCCGTTTTTTTCAGGCTCGTCAGGAAACACGTCTACCGCTGCACCGCCCAGCCTGCCACTCTGAAGTGCCAGTGCAAGGGCATTTACATCTACCACTTCCCCACGAGCACAATTGATCAGAATTGCACCATGCTTCATCCAGCCGATGCTCTCTGCATTGATGATGTCGCGGGTAGTAGAATCGGCCGGTATATGCAAGCTTACGATATCACATTTGGGCAGCATCTCTTTCAGACTTCTCACTTGTCTTGCATTGCCCAGCGGAAGCCTGGGTTCCAGGTCGTAATAGAAAACCTGCATCCCCAGCGCCTCAGCAAGCACCGAGACCTGTGAGCCTATATTCCCATAGCCGATGATGCCCAGGGTTTTCCCCCTCAGCTCAAAACAGTTTTTAGACTCTTTCATCCAGATGCCCTGATGTGCAGCTTTGTCTTTATCGGGAATCCGGCGGATCAGAAAAATGGCATTGGCCAGCACCAGTTCAGCCACAGATCGGGTATTCGAATAGGGTGCATTGAAAACCGGCACCCCGGCCAAAGAGGCCGCCTCCAGATCTACCTGATTGGTTCCGATGCAATAACAGCCCACAGCCAGCAGCTTTTTACATTCATTGAAAACACGCGCACTCAGCTGCGTCTTGGAGCGGATACCCAACAAGTGAACATCCTTCAATTCCTTCAGCAACTCTGCCTCTTCCAGGGCTTTACTCAATCTGCGGATATTGCTGTATCCGGCCTCCCTGAGCTCTTCTGCTGCGGCATCGCTGATGTTTTCCAGCAGCAGAATCTTAATGTCTTCCTTGGGGAAACTGGTATTCTGTTTCATGGTCTATTTAGTTAATCCGCAAATCCTTGCTTTGGCTGCTCGATAAGTTTCCATCATTTCATTCACCACTTCGGCGGCAGGCATTAGTTGTCGGATAGATGCCGAAACCTGTCCGATTTCCAGTTCTCCCTCTTCCAGCATACCTTCAAACATTCCTTTCTTCGCCCTCGCTCTGCCCAGTAGCTCCTGCAATTCTTCCATTCCGGCTCCTGCATTTTCAGCGGCCTCCACCTGCCTAAAAAATTCATTCTTTAATAATCTAACAGGAGTTAATTTTTTCATCATCAATCGCGTGTCGCCTTCGCCGGCATGTATCACCGCATCCTTGAATGCCTGATGAGCGCTTGATTCGGGAGTGCAGACAAATCGGCTGCCCACCTGCACCGCTTCAGCCCCTAGGGCTTCCACCGCCAGCATGCTTTCTCCGCTGCCAATTCCCCCGGCGGCAATCAAGGGTATATCTATCGCTTTTCGCACCTCCGGAATCAGGCAAAGGCTTGTCGTTTCTTCTCTTCCGTTGTGCCCTCCCGCTTCAAAGCCTTCGGCAACCACCGCATCAACGCCGCACTTCGCCGCTTTTTGCGCAAACTTTGCACTGCTCACCACATGCACCACAATGGCTCCGGCTTCCTTCAGACGGCTCGTATGAAGTGCCGGATTACCCGCCGATGTAAAAAATATCCGCACGCCTTCCTCCAGCGCAATCTGCAAATGCTCACCAATCGCAGGATAAAGAAGAGGAATGTTGATCCCAAACGGCTTATCTGTAGCAGCCTTGCACTTTCGGATTTGCTCTCGCAATATTTCAGGATACATCGAGCCCGCACCCAGAATGCCCAGCCCTCCGGCTTCACTCACAGCAGAGGCCAGTTCCCAGCCCGAACACCAAATCATGCCGGCCTGTATGATAGGATACCTGATCCCCAAAAGTTGACAAACTCTTCCGTTTTCCATTATTGATTGTTTTCGCCCCTTAAATCAATTTCCGTATTGTCGCCTATGTTCAGACTCTGGCTGCTCCCGCGCACCGAGGCGTCTGATCCGATCATGGAATTTTGCAGCACAACTTCTTCCAGACGCGCATAACTGCCTATAATGCTGTTCCTCACAATCGAATGATTCAGCTCTGTTTTCTCTCCAATCGTAACATAAGGCCCCACAATAGAATTTCTGATCACCGCATCAGCTGCAATACTCACAGGTGGTACCACAATCGAATTTTCTATGATGCCCTGGTCCCTGCTCATATCGCCCGACTTCTTCAGCAGATTGGCATTGGTCTCCAGCAGAATTTCTTTCTTGCCCAGATCAAACCAGTTTTCAACCGCATGACCCTTCATCCTGATTCCCCTTTTCATCATGCCCAGCAGCGCATCCGTAAGCTGAAACTGATTGTTGGTGCGCAGATCCGAATCCACGTTTTTATCTAATTCGTCAAACAAGGCTGCCGTCTCCTTGATGTAATAAAATCCCACCATGGCCATATTCGATTTCGGTATCACAGGCTTCTCGGCCAGATGAACAATGAAACCTTCCTGATCCAGCTCTGCCACGCCAAACTTGCGCGGATCTTCCACCTTCTTGATACAAAGCGTAGAATAGTTGGAGCGGATAACCCGGTTGAAGTCGGTCTCCACAATGGTGTCTCCCAGATGAATCACCAGATCATCCAGCATATTTACTTTCTCCCGCGCGCACCAGATCGCATGCCCCAGACCTTCGCGGTGCTCCTGACTCACATACTCCACATCCAGATTCGGATAGTGCTCGTCTATGTAGTCCTTGATCTTTTCGCCCAGATAGCCCAGCACCACCACAAAACGAGTGACCCCGATAGACTGCAGCTGCTCAATGATAAAAGAGAGAATAGGTTTTCCCGCGACCGAGATCAAAACTTTGGGCTGGGTATAGGTCAGTGGTCTGAGCCGAGCCCCCGCGCCAGCAACCGGAATGATGGCTTGCATGAACAAATGATTAGGATGCTAAAATACACAAGCCCTTCGGCTCCTGCAGATTTAATATTCAACGAATGTGGAAGAAAAGGCTGCCCCCTTGGCTTCGCCTTCGGGCCGGGCTGTGCAGCACTTCGCTTCGCTTCGGTTGCGCAAGCGCAACTCCCGGCCTGCGGCCGGTCTGCTTTCCATCCCTGGCAGGGCCTCGTGTTTATATCTAAATCATGGGCCTGCTAAATTTTAGCAATAGCTTATCGCAGTCTCAATTCTTAAAAACTTTCCAACTTTCAACTCTCCAACTCCGAAAGCTCATTACAAAAGGTAAATGGAACAAAGTTCCGCGCCGGTTAAAAACAACCGACCGATATTTTTTGCTCAAAATTTGGTTTTCTCCACTTAAGATTCGTTTTTTGAAACAAATTAAATCACCCCAAAATGAAAAAAGTTCTACTCTCCCTGTTTGCCATCGCCCTGATTTCCGGTGGTCTTTCTTCTTGCAAGAAGTGCGGAAAGTGCGTTAATTCTGGTGTTACCGTAATCCCCGAAATTTGCGAAAAGGACGACAAAGACGCTTATAACGCAGCTGAAACACTTTGCAGCCTTTCCGGCGGAACCTGGGAAGAAAAATAATTCGTCTTCAAAAAAACCAAAGGCTGCCTTATGGCAGCCTTTTTTGTTTTGTATCTTTCCTGCCACATATCAATCCACCTTTGGGTCCCGCCGCACTCTCCCATACCATCAAAACCCTCGCCCTGCAGGAAGGATTCCGCGATGTAGGCATAGCTGCTGCCACGGAACTCAGTGAAGAGGCCCGCTACCTCGAGCAATGGCTCAAACAAGGAAAACACGGTCAACTGCACTACATGGAACGGCATTTCGATCTGCGCATCGATCCCCGCAAACTCGTTGACAATGCTCGCTCTGTGATTTGCCTTTCCTACAATTATTTTCCTTCTTCCTATCCGGATGCAGAAGATCGTCCCAAAATAGCCCGCTATGCGCTCGGAGAAGATTACCATTTCGTGATCCGTGATAAACTCAATTCTCTCATTGAAAAAATACGAGAAAGAATCGGAGCCTTTCATGCGCGCGGATTTACCGATTCGGCTCCCGTGCTCGAAAAAGCCTGGGCCGCCAAATCAGGGATAGGCTGGATAGGAAAAAATACCAATCTGCTCAGCAAAAGAAAAGGCTCCTGGTTCTTCCTGGCAGAGATCATCACCGATCTCGAACTCCTGCCCGATATTGTAGCCAAAGATTATTGCGGCAGCTGCAACCGTTGCGTGCAAGCATGTCCTACGGACGCACTGCACGAACCCTACCGGCTCGATGCCTCCCGCTGCATCTCCTACGCCACCATCGAACTCAAATCGGAGGCTTTGCCGGACTTCTTTCGCAATAAAATGGAGAACTGGATATTTGGTTGTGATATCTGCCAGGAAGTCTGCCCCATCAACGGCCCCGCACACCCTCATCAGGATCAGCGCTTGCTGGAAAAAAATCGGCTGGCTTCTATCTCCTGGGAAGAGTGGGAAATGATGGACGAAAACACATTCAGGGAAAAGTTCAGAAAGTCACCGCTTTGGCGAACAAAACTCAGCGGCATCAAAAGGAATATTCATTTCATCAAACAAGCAGCTTCTTCCACCTGATTTTAATTTAAAACAAATGAAAAAAACACTCAACCATCCTTTGGCCATGGGCTTATGCCTGCTCTTTTTGGGGCTTTATTCCTGCGGAACCCGGCAGGCCGAATACCGCATGAGCTGCCCGGGAAAGCCTGTGGTCATCACGATTTCCGGAAACAGACTTACGGGTCTGGAGCCTTTTAAGGCTCAACTGAAAGTAAAAGCCTATCAGTGGGAAGAAGGTTCTCTGAGCTTTGATTTTTATGCCCGGGACATCAATGAGCAAACCGTAAAAGTGATCTGTCAGGAAAATGGTGCCGATATCAGATTCCTTCAGCAAGATCAAACAGAAAGGGTTTTCCGTCTGCTTGCCACCGAAGAACAACTGCAGATGGCTGAAATCAAGTAGATCAGTGCATCCGGTCGCCACGGGCTTCCAGTTGCCCCATGATTCCGGCCTCAAACTCAAGCCATTCTGCCCAGCGTGCCATCACTTGGTCTTTCGGAAGTACAGAGCAGGCTAGGTCCAGAAACATCTTGTAATGACCGGCTTCGGAGACCATCAGATTTTTATAAAACTGCCGGAGCGGGGCATCGCTCACGCCCTGCGAAAGAAGTTTGAAACGCTCGCAGCTTCTTGCTTCAATCAGGGCTGCAAACAACAGTTTGTCGGCCAATCGTTCTTCTTTGTTACCGTCTTTTCGGCAGAATACTTGCAGCTGGCCAACATACTCGTCCTTTCGCTGCCGTCCCAGTTTCAGTCCGCGCTTTTTCAGTTCATCCAGCACCATCCGGAAATGCCCCCACTCTTCGGCCACTACCGGGCTGAGCTTTTCAACCAAATCCTCCATTTCAGGATATTGCTGTATGAGTGAAATGCCGGTTGAGGCTGCTTTCTGTTCGCAATAGGCATGATCAGTCAGAATATCTTCAATGGCCTTATCGGCCAGGTTGACCCAGCGCGGATCGGTGGGAAGTTTGAGTCCAAGCATACTGCAAAAATAGGCCCTTCTATTCATTAAGTATTTAAATGAGAACAGCTCAAATGATCACCAATTCTCCGGCCAGGCCTGTATTACTAGCGAAAAACCGTGATTTACAAAACAAGCTGACGGGAATTCCGTTAATTTGAATATTGATGATCTCAGATACCCGGCTAAAAATTCTGCTTTCAACACTACTCTTATTGTGTTTCAATTTTTCGTTTGCTACACATAACAGAGCCGGAGAAGTTATTTATCAGCTGATAGCACCTTTCACCTACACTGCAACCATCATCACGTACACGAAAGAGAGCAGCGTGGCTGCAGACCGAGACAGCCTGACCATTGACTGGGGAGACGGAACACAACAAACGCTGCTCAGAGGAAATGGCACAGCTCCATTTCCCGGAGGTATTCCTGCTGGTCAGCCCTTGGGCAATGACATCAAAAAAAACATGTACACCGGCACACATGCTTATCCCGGAGCGCCTCCACCTCCCCGTAACTATTATGTAATCTCCATGTTTGACATGAATCGGATCGGAGGCATTACCAATATTGACGGCGGCAATTCGGTGAATGTTCCATTTTATATAGAAGATACCCTCTGGTTTCGTTCTGATCTCGCTAACATAGGTTTCAATTCTTCCCCCATTTTGCTTTATCCACCCATTGATTATGCCAATGTCAACGATACATTTTATCATAATCCGGTTGCGTTTGATCCTGATGGTGATAGTCTTGATTTTCAGCTTACCGTTCCGCTTCAGGTTACCGGACTTACGGTTCCCAATTACATTTATCCAAATCAGTACATACCGGGTCCAAACAATAATTTTACGCTTAACCGACGAACCGGAGAGCTTATCTGGGCTGTTCCTCCGGCCGTGGGTATTTTCAATATCGCAATTCTGATTCGGGAATACCGCAGAGGAATACTTCTGGGCACTCTGGTCAGGGATATGCAGATCATTGTTGACAATCAAAACAACAGTCCGCCGCGCATACAAGCCATCAGTGATACCTGCGTGAGGGCAGGAGATCTTTTGCAGATTCAGGTTTCGGCCCGTGATCCCGATCCGGGGCAGCTGGTTGAGCTTTCGGCACGGGGCGGACCGCTTGAGGTACTTGGTAATCCTGCATCATTGCCTACGGCTACAGGCAATCCTGTTCAGAGTACATTCAGATGGCAAACGGTTTGTGAACATATTCGGTCTCAGCCTTATCAGGTGGTATTCCGGGCACAAGACAATTATGTTTCTCCCGGAGGTGCTCCTATTCCATTGGTGGATCTTCAAAGTTTAAATATTCATGTGATTGCTCCTCCTCCCGATACCCTTGAGGCTTTGGTGCTCAATGCCAATACGGTGCGATTAGATTGGAGTAATCCATATGTTTGCGCGTCTTTTACCAACTTCCGCGGCTTCTCCGTCTGGAGAAAAATTGCGAGCAATCCTTTTGTGCCTGATTATTGCGAAACCGGTTTGGCAGGGCAGGGATATACCCGGATTGCCAATCGGTTGAACGCTTACAGTTTTACCGATAATACCGTAGTTCCGGGCCTTACTTACTGCTACCGTATTCTAGCGCATTTTTCGCAGCTTTCTCCCAACGGAATTTTGGAATACGATCAGGTAGAGAGTGTGGCTTCCAATGAGGCTTGTATCAATTTGCCGCTGAGCGTTCCGGTGATCACCAAAGTGAGTGTACGCAATACAGATCCCGTTTCAGGCAGTATGCAGATCGAATGGACACGTCCGCTTACAGGTCCGGATCAGCTCGATACCCTGCGTTACCCGCCGCCTTATCGCTTTCAGATTTTCAGGGGCTCGGGTTTTGGGTTTTCCTCTCCTCAACTGATTTCCACCACGGCAGCTGCTTTTTCCTATTCTGCTCTGCTTGACACCACCTTCACCGATAGCCTGATCAATACCGAAGCCGGGCCTTTCAGCTACCGCATCGGATTTTTTTCAGGAACAGACACCGTGGGATTTTCCTCAGCAGCTTCCTCGGTTTTTCTGATTCTTGATCCCACCGACCGGGCCATCAATCTGAGCTGGAATTATCAAACGCCCTGGCTGAACGACAGCTTCACAGTTTATCGAAAAAACAATATTTCCGGAATATTCGACAGTATTGCATTGATGATCGGTACGCAGAGCTTCCGTGATGAAGGATTGATCAATGATACTACCTATTGCTACTACATTCGCTCATGGGGTCATTACACCGATTCAATTTTACCCCGTCCACTAATCAATCTTTCTCAGATCGCCTGTGCAAAGCCTGTTGACACCATTCCACCTTGTATGCCTGTGCTCACTGTTGCCAACGATTGTCCGCTTTATGAAGAAAAGCCCTGGGGAGAAGAGCCGTTCATCAACCGATTGAGCTGGACCATCGAGGATCCGGCCTGCCTGGATGATATATGGTCTTTTAGAATATATTATAGTCCTGATACGTCAGGCTTCATCTTGCTTGATACCATTTCGGGAAATATACGAACCACATTTGAACATACGGTTGAAGTTTCTCTCGCAGCTTGTTATCGGGTAACTGCCGTAGATCGGGTGGGAAATGAAAGTGCGGATTCTGTTTATGTATGTACAGACAATTGTCCGTATTATAAATTGCCAAATACATTTACTCCCAACGGCGACGGAAGCAATGATCTTTACACTCCACGGAAGCCTTATCGGTTTGTTTCCAGACTCGATTTCAGTATCTACAACCGCTGGGGAGAAAAAGTTTTTGAAACCACCGATCCTGAAATCAGATGGGATGGAAAGCATTACAAAACGGGGAAGGAACTCCCTGAGGGGACCTATCTGTATGGAGGTTATTTATTTCAGCAACGTCTGGGTCGTGAAATTTCACTCCCGCTTCCGGGCACAAGATTCGGAGACGGATTCATTCACTTATTTAGAGGAAATTAAAATATAATAATAAATTATATGTTTACCGGAATTGTTGAGTCGATGGCTACCTTGATTTCCCGAAAGAAAGAGGGGAGCAATCTGGAGCTTACCTTTCGTTCTCCATTGTCGTCCGGTTTCAAAACAGATCAGAGTGTGAGTCACAATGGAATTTGTCTCACGGTGGTCAGAACGGAAGGTGACACCCATACGGTGGTGGCCATAGATGAGACCATCCGACGCTCAAGTATCGGTTTATGGGAAGAGGGAAGGCTTTTAAATCTGGAACGCGCGGCGAAAATCGGAGACAGGCTGGACGGTCACATTGTGCAGGGTCATGTAGATTCAGTAGGGATTTGTGAGTCTGTTGAGTCACGTCAGGGAAGTTGGATTGTCAAAGTAGCTGTAGATGCTCAATTCAATGAACTTTTGGTACAAAAAGGATCTATCTGTCTGGACGGGATAAGTCTTACTGTAGTGGATTGTCCTCCCGGTTTCTTTTCTGTTGCCATCATCCCCTATACATGGGAGAATACTTCAATATCCCGAATACAGTCCGGTGACCGGATGAATCTGGAATTTGATATCGTAGGTAAATATGTGCTGAGGCGCCTTAGTCTCGGGCAGCTGCCCGCTGTAGCCGGTCATTGATCGCCTGCCCGAGGCCCTGGTCAGGAACAGCAAAAGCTACGATATGGCCTACTTCCGGGTCTTCATCCATTTCGCGCATCAGGGAAAACAGGTTTCTTGCCGCTTCAGACAGATCACCTTTGATGCTCAGGAATCTTTGGAAATGCTCATCCACATCGGGCAGCGGAGCACCGAAAACCAGATAATGAGACGCTTTCATCCGAAAATCATGTGGCATACAATGAAAGGCCTTTCGGGGCCAATAATGTTTTAATAGTCTTCCGGGCCATATGCCTGCCCGGGCATTTTGCAAGCGCAGGGCCTCCAAACCAAAAGCTTTGAAAAAATCGGTTTCCAAACCTCCCGGACGGAAGATTAAGGCCTGCTCTCCCTCAATTTTAACCACGGTCGACTCCAGCCCGATTGCACAAGGGCCTCCATCCAGAACCAGCGGAATCTTTCCGCCCAGCTGTGCAATAACATGCTCCGGTCGGGTAGGACTGGTATAGCCGAAAGGATTGGCACTGGGCGCGGCCAGCGGAAAGCTCAGCAATTCTAGCAAGTTTAGCGTGAGGGGGTGAGCAGGTACTCTTATTCCAACAAAAGGGGAGCCGGAGCTCACCAAATCGGGAATAATCTCCTTTTTCTTAACAAGCAAGGTGAGGGGCCCCGGCCATGCCGCTTTCGCAATCTGTTTTTCTGTCTCGGTAAACTCAGCGTACTCAAAGGCGCGCTCAGGACTTGAGCAATGAACGATCAAAGGATCAAAATGCGGTCTGTTTTTAACCCTGAAAATTTCAGTAACCACATCTGCCGACAAAGCATTTCCGGCCAGACCATAAACTGTCTCTGTTGGAATAGCTGCTATTTTACCGTCCTGCAAGACCAAGGCAGCTTCTTCAACAGAGGATGTAATTCGGGTTTTCACTGTGTCTGTAGATCTTAATTTTTGCAATTATCCTGCTCAATCCTGAAAAAGTGTAAAAAAAAGCAGGACTTCCTCAACTTTTATCCGAATCCTAGTGTTTAGACCTTTAACTTTAAAATTCAACAAAATCATGAACATGAAAAAAACAATTGTACGCATTGCTTCGGGAATGGCCGTAGTTATCGCGTCAGTGTTCTCTGCTCAGGCTCAGAACGCTTTCGTACAGGTCATCCACAACTGCGCCGATCCGGCAGCAGACACCGTTGACATCTGGGTAAACAATACCCCGGCTGTTCCTAATTTCGCTTTCCGCAAGGCAACCGGCTTTATTCCGGTACCTGCAGGTGTAGCTCTTACTGTTGACATCAAAGGCCCCAACTCAACCGCCGGCGACCCTGCCGTTTTCACTACCGCTCTCGGTCCACTTGTAAGTGGTCAGAATTATGTTGTTATTGCTTCAGGAGTTCTGGATACAACTCAGTTTGCTGCCAATCCGGGTGGTGCTGACCGTGCATTCAAATTGAATGTACTTACTCCTGCTCAAACTGCATCTACAGGAGGCGGCAAAGTGGCCATTCAGGCTTTCCACGGAATCACAGATGCTCCTGCAGTTAATATAAACGTAGGTCGTTTGGCTTCATTGGCTCAGCCTGTTATCAATGGTCTTTCTTACGGCAACTTTGCAAGCCAGTACAACGAAGTGGATACCCATTGGTATTTCATCGTTCCGGCTCCGCTGCCTCCTTTCTTCGGAGACCTTTCCGTTTTGGGTGGCCGTGCCATCACCGTATTCGCCTCAGGCTTCCTGACTCCCGCTTCAAACCAGAACGGAGCTGCTGCAGGACTTTTTGCGGCTCTTCCCAGCGGAACAGTTGTTGCCTTGACTCCCCGCACTCTGGCAGGTCCTGTTCAGGTGGTACACAATGCATCTGATCCTGCGCTCGACACAGTTGACGTTTGGTTGAACGGTGCCAAAATCCGCGATAACATCGCTTACCGCACTTCTCTGCCTTACCAAACTACTTTTGTAGCAAACTATCCTTACGACTTTGCATTTGCTCCTAAGACTTCAACTCAGGAGTCTGATGCAATTGCCCGTTTCCGTCTCTACTTTTCCACCGGTGTAGGTTACAACATCCTTGCCAATGGCGTAGCTAACCCGGGCAACTTTGCTTCTAACCCCAACAGCATCAATACTGCATTTGATCTGCTGGTTGATGCCAATGCCCGCACTACAGCCACCAATGCAACTGACATTGATATCAAAGTTGTTCATGGTGTTACTGATGCTCCTAAAGTAGATGTTGTAGCAGTTAACGTTCCTACATCTCCTACTGTAGTTAACGATGCGCCATACAGAGCATTTACTCCTTACATTTCTGTACCTGCCAGCGGTCCTTCCGGAGGCTATCAGCTTGCAGTTAAGGATGAGACCGGAGCTACCACAATCGTAACTTACACTTTCAATCCTAAGAATGTTGATGGTGCAGGAACTGATCTTACAGGACAGACTGTTTTGGCTATGGCTTCAGGCTTCCTGACTCCTTCTGCCAACCAGAACGGACCTGCTTTTGGTATTTTTATCGTTGACATTCAGGGTAATGTGTTCCCTCTGAGCGCGCTTACAAGCGTAAATCAGCTCAGTGGCGACAATTTCGGAATGCTCGTTTATCCTAATCCATCAGCCGACAAACTGAACACAAGATTGAATCTGATCGAGAAGTCTTCTGTAAGCATTACTCTTTGTGACCTTAATGGTCGTGAAGTAAAAACCATTGCTTCCGGAACTTTTGAAGGTCTTCAGACATTCACTGCCGATCTTTCAGATGTTGCCAATGGCGTTTACACTGCCCGCGTAGTAGTTGGTAACAGCTCTGCCGTACAGAAAGTAATTGTAAACAAATAATTGTTTTTCAAATTTACAGAGAGGCCGCCCCATAAGGGCGGCCTTTTTTTATGCCGGAAACAAGACTCTACTACAGTCAGTGATTTTGCCGAGGATTCAGATGGTCAGTGGTAAAAAAGATCCAGCAGAAGAATAAGTTTTTCCTGAAGCATCTTGCGGTCAACTATAAAATCAAGGAAACCCTTTTCAATAATAAACTCTGAGGTTTGAAATCCTTCAGGAAGTTTCTGTTTAATGGTTTCTTCAATCACTCTGGGCCCGGCAAATCCGACGAGTGCGCCGGGTTCAGCCATCTGAACATCACCCAGCATGGCAAAGGATGCTGTAACGCCACCGGTTGTTGGATTGGTAAGCAGGCAGATGTAAGGGATTTTAGCCTGAGACAGCTGATATAGTTTTGCTGAAGTTTTTGCCATCTGCATCAAAGAAAAGGCAGACTCCTGCATACGCGCGCCACCTGATTTTGCGATGATTAACAAGGGTTTGTTTTCGAGCAGGCATCGGTCTGCAGCTCTGGCGATTTTTTCTCCGACTACTGCGCCCATCGATCCACCTATGAATCTAAAATCCATGCAAGCGACAATGAGCGGATGTTTTCCGCAAAGTCCTTCTGCCACCCGCATAGCCTCCCGGAGGCCGGTGCTTTCTGTGGCTTCATTGATTCTTTGGCTGTAGGGTTTGAGATCTTTAAACTCTAAAAAATCTACCGGACTGAGATCCGAAAACAACTCTTCAAACTTTCCATCTGAGAAGATGATTCTGAAATAGTCTTCAGCATCTATTTTTTCGTGATAATTACAAGCCGGACAAGTATAGAGATTAGACTTGAGCTGAGCCGTCAGAATGGCTTGTTTGCATGAAGGGCACTTATGCCAAACTCCCTCAGGAGCTTCTTTTTTTTCCTCCGTAGAAGTCTGCACACCTTTGCGCAGGCGTTTCCACCACGGCAACTTCTCACTCATGCGTCAAAGGTAAGCTGAATTGGCTTTTTCAGTATGTTTAATCGGTATGTGAGCCATCTCCCTCAAAATCAACATCCTCAAAATGTTTGATTTCGTTGTCTGATGTGGTGTGAATAATTGAAATCAGATCAAAGCGAAGCTTGAGTTCAGAAGAATTTTTTTCCATATAATGCGCTGCGGCTTGCAGATATAATTCTTCTTTTCTGGAACTGATGGTTTCCTCAGGAAAACCAAAATCACTGTTTTTTTTTGAACGTACTTCAATGAAAACGAGGTGTCCGTTGTGCTCGGCAATCAAATCAACCTCAGCCTTGCGAAAGCGGTAGTTTTTTTCAATGATTCGGTATCCTTTCTTCTCCAGGAAAGATGCTGCGGCAAGCTCTGCCTCTTGGCCTATTTCCAGCTTTGACTTTTTCACGGTGGCCTTGCTCAGAACAATGTTCCTGCTACCGAGGGCGGAGTTTTTCCCAAATGTCGCCAGGCCAGTTCTGTGGTTTCTCTTCCCCTTGGTGTACGTTTAAGAAAGCCCTCTTTGATTAGAAAAGGCTCATACACTTCTTCGATGGTTCCTGCTTCTTCTCCTACTGCGGTTGCGATGGTATTCAATCCCACAGGACCGCCCTTGAATTTCTCGATGATGGCAGAAAGGATTCGGTTATCCATTTCATCGAGGCCGTATTGATCTACGTTCAGGGCATCAAGAGCGAAGAGCGTGATTTCTTTTTGTATTTCGCCTCTGTTTTTTACCTGTGCAAAGTCTCTTACTCTTCTGAGCAGCAGGTTGGCTATACGCGGAGTACCCCGGCTTCTTCTTGCGACCTCATAAGCGGCCTCGGCAGTGATAGAAGCCTGAAGGATTCCTGCAGATCTTTCTATGATTTGTTGCATCACGGCTGTATCGTAATACTCCATTCTGCATGTAATACCAAAGCGGGAGCGGAGCGGAGCCGTGAGCAAGCCGGAACGGGTGGTAGCCCCAACCAGTGTAAAGGGATTCAGCCCGATTTGTACACTGCGCGCATTGGGTCCCGAATCAATCATAATATCAATGCGGTAATCTTCCATAGCCCCGTACAGATATTCTTCAATTACCGGACTGAGCCTGTGTATTTCATCAATAAACAACACATCATTGGGCTCCAGATTCGTCAGTAGGCCCGCCAGATCTCCGGGTTTTTCAAGCACCGGTCCGCTGGTGATTTTGATGTTTACTCCCATCTCGGAGGCGATGATGTGGGAGAGGGTTGTTTTACCCAGGCCGGGAGGGCCGTGCAGCAAAACATGATCCAGCGGTTCTCCTCTTTGTCTTGCAGCCTGAATAAAGATCATCAGGTTTTCAATGATCCTGGGTTGTCCCATGAAATCGTCCATCGCCTTTGGACGCAAGGCGCGTTCGATCTCGAGTTCCTCACCGCTCAGGCGGGCTTTATCGGGTTGCAGATTCGGATTTTTCAAAGGGATGAGATCAGTATTCTATGCCTCTAAATTAGACAAACAGTTTTGCTTTACGCTAACGCTTTTGAAAGCATGGATCATTACTTCAGCTAAGCAGTTACTCAGCATTCAAAAGAATAGCATCTGCCTAAGCTTGGCTAGGTTCAATTCTTGTTTTGATATGGGCAATCATATCCGTACACATATCGTCGAGCTCATAGGCGTGCTTCCAGTTCCAGTCAGTTCTGGCGAGGCGGTCATCAATATCCATAGGCCAGTTATCGGCGATTTGCTGTCTGAAATCAGGAGCATAAGTGATGCTGAAGCCGGGGATATGTTTTTGTATCTCTACAGCAAGTTCTGCAGGGCTGAAACTAAATGCCGAGAAGTTGTAGGCCGAGCGTGTGCTGAGTTTTTCGGCCGGGGCTTCCATCAGTTCAATGGTTCCGCGGATGGCATCGGCCATATACATCATGGGCAGCCTGGTGTCGGGGCCGAGAAAGCAACAATAAGAGCCATGTTCCAGGGCTTCAAAGAAAATATCTACTGCATAATCGGTTGTGCCTCCTCCGGCCTTGGTTTTATAACTGATCAGTCCCGGATAGCGAATGCTTCTCACATCCAGTCCTTTGTTCCTGAAATACCACTCACACCAGCGTTCGCCTGCAAGTTTAGAGATTCCGTAAACGGTGACCGGTTCCATAGGGCCGGTTTGCGGGGTGTTTTCCCGCATACTTGAGGGACCGAAAACGGCTATGGTGGATGGGAAGAAAACTTTTTTTACACCTGCGTGAACACAGCTGTCGAGCACATTGAGTAAACCTTCCATGTTTACTTTCCAGGCCAGTTCAGGATGGCTTTCTCCTGTTGCAGAAAGCAGAGCTGCGAGATGATATACCTGACTTACTTTCTCCTCGATCAGGGTTTGTAGCAGGGCAGATTTATCGAGAACATTTAGCTGAAGAAATCTGGCTTTGGAAGGCAGTTGTTCCGGCTGGCGGATATCGGTGGCCAGCACGCGCTCGTATTTTTCAGACAAAGCGCTTACAAGTTCCGAGCCGATTTGGCCGTTGGCTCCGGTGATCAGGATAGTTTCTTTACTCATGTGGTGTTAAGCGAAGGCAAATTTGAAACTTTCGGGGGACACGGCGTATTTATCCGCTGAAGTTTTCGATTAGAAAGATGTTTGATTTCGGGCACTGAATCAAATTCCGTAGCTTTTATGGTAATAATTATAAATGGAATGACGATTAGATCAATCAGAAAAATATTCCTACGCTATCATTGCCTGCAAGTTAAAATACATGCACCTCAGATACAGACTGAAACTTTGAATGGCTGCGTGCTTCAGCCCTAGAAAAATGTTAATGTTAGATTTCGCTGGTATTCTCATTCGTGTCATGAGTCAGGATTGGGAGATTTTCATGGGACGGCAAATGAAATGGAAATCTACTCTTCGGACTGGCTGGGGGGGGGTATAATCACTCAACTAAGTTTGGGTGTAAGAAAACTTCCCAATTGAGAGGGTTTGGGTACTGGCGCGGGACTTAGATCCGTCACAAAAAACTCCCCTCTTGAGAGGGGTTGGGGGTGTGTATTCTATTTTTGCGCGGAAGTTAGTTTCGTGTTCTTTGCTGCTGATATTTTGTCCCGCAGATAGCGCAGATTTCATTTGCAATACAATACATCTGCGAAAATCAGCGGGAGATAAGGTGCTGAGTTGGAAAGTGGAAAGTAGAAGGTGAAAAGGTGGGTTGAGTTCTGATGGGTTTTATCTGCATGAAATGCTATGCCTAAGCGTTTTTCTTGCGC
>CAZUHX010000029.1:15127-20530 GCA_964620795.1 uncultured Chitinophagaceae bacterium | reverse complement strand
AACATACAAAATGAATGAAGAGGGAAAAGAATTGATCACCGGAATTTTCAAGAAAGGTGATTTTTATGGGTATAATGCGCTTTTGGAAGACACTGTATATCAAGACTTTGCAGAGTGTCTGGAAGATTGCGAAGTGATGTTGATTCCTAAACCGGATTTTCTCCAACTGCTGGGCTCCGATTCTCAGGTGGCCAGAAAATTTATACGGCTTCTTTCAAGAGATATTGCAGAGCATGAAGAGAAGTTATTGAACCTTGCTTACAATTCCCTGAGAAAGCGCGTTGCAATAGGTTTGGTGAAGGTGAATGAAAAGTTTAAAAAAGCTCCTGATGATAAACCGAGACTTGAGATTTCGCGAGAAGATCTTGCTCAGGTTATTGGCACAGCTACAGAGTCGCTTATCAGGACACTAAGTGATTTTAAGAGTGAAAAACTAATTGATATCACCGACGGTAAAATTGTAGTGGTGAATGAGCCCAGACTGAAAAGCCTGCTCAACTGAGTCAGGAATCTATGTCGGGATCATAAGCGCTTCCGGGAATTTCAAATCTGTATCTGCCACTGCCGAGATCAAAGGCTTCCTGATTTTGCCTGTCAAGTGTCCATGTATCAGTAAGACTGGTTTCAATCCAAAGGTTTCCCGATTTCCTGAATACCTGAACGTTTAGTCCGAAATCGTTTTGAAACTGCTCTTCCAGTTGTTTTACAGTGGTATCGCCGAATAAAAACAGACTCTTTTCTGTAACACCTTTCAGGCCTTCTCTCAGTCTCTTTTCAGAAGTTATCATTTTGCTTCTGTGGCTGCTTTCTTTAGGTCCGTGAGGTATTTCAAAAAATTCGATTTTCAGGAAGGGAAACATTTTGCTGAAGTCTTCTTGTATTTGCAGCATACTTTTTCCCGGTTTAATGACGATTTCCATCTTTAGCTATTTTTCGGGTACTATACAAACAACGGAATTGTGATTGGATGATTGTTTCAGGGCAGGTGAGAGAAAGGGGATGTTGAGGTTTAATCCTCTCAAAATCAACATAAGACCAAGCGTAAATCCAAATAGAGGAATAGCTTTTTTCATCAATGGCACGAAGCCTGACTTCAGTCTGCCGGAAACCATAACGACTAAAGCAAGTGCGGGAACTGTTCCCATGCCGAATGACGCCATAAACATAGCTCCGGTTAACGCCTGACCTGTGCCTGCTGCTCCTGCCAGTGCCATATATATCAGCCCGCAAGGCAAAAGTCCATTGAGCATTCCGATCATGAATGCAGATTTCATTCCGTTTTTTCTGAGGAATTCCCCGAAGTACCGCTGGATCTGTTTTATCGCACTCCCGTAAAAAGGAAGTTCTTTGATTAGCTTTTCAAAACGGAGGGGGAAAGCGGCTGCAATCAGTATGATTACCCCCATGCCAATAGACAGTGTCTGCTGAAAGCCTGCAAGAATAAATGATTGCCCGGCAATCCCGAAAAAGAGGCCTAGCAGACTGTAGGTTAATGATTTCCCTGAGATATATAATAGAAATGATGCATTGCGCCGGTCCGGTTCAGATGGAATAGCCAGAGCAAGCGGGCCACACATACCCAGACAGTGAAAGCTTCCAAGAAAGCCCAATATCAGACCGGTTAAAATCCAGGACATTCTAAAGATTTACGACTCCTTCTTTGAAGTACATCTTGTTTTCCATTTCCCAATGCAGCTGCAGGCGGAAATGACCATCGCCGATTTCGGTTCTGGCAAGACTAATTTTTCCGGATTCATCAGGCTTAATGTTGGTGTAATTTTTATCAAGTCTACTATCGGAAGGTCTGTAAAACTTCACCTCAGCCTTTGTGACCTTTGATGATAATTCCTCAGGAAATAGAATGGCTATCCCATCTTTTTCTACTTTCCATTCAGGAAGAACTTTAAGCTCTGCTGTTCTGTTCATTTGGTCAAGACGATCCTGATAGTTCAATTCTTCTGCATAATAATCGGGGGTAACCAGCTCGTTTTTAAACTTAAGACTGATGAAAAACAATGCCAGAAAAACAGATACAAATAAACCGTAGACCAATGCAATACGGTATCCCCAGTGAAATTTATTCATATGATTATTTTGAGGGCGACAAGAAAGTAGTACTCACTTCATCAATCTTTTTTCCATTCTTATGAAAAACACCTATACGTATTTTATTTTTTCTGTTTTTTAAATATTTCTTGTTGAGATAAATAAAAAATACCCCATCACCTGCAGACTCTTTTTTTACGATCAGATTTTTTCCCACCTGTACTATCCGGCCATTCTCTGAAAGAAGTTTGATGTCAACAGGTATATCGCGATGAGTTTTGTTGATGAGCTTAATGTTGTAGAGATTACTGACTTCACCATTGGGGTGATTCTGGTAAAGCACGCCCTGAGCACGCATCACGGTTGTCTGAATGTCTTTTCTAGTACTTAATAAAAAAGCAAGTATTCCGGCCAGAATCAGCAATACTGCTGAATAACCAACCATTCTTGAATTAATGCGCAGCTTTTTATTTTCACGAATATTATTTTCAGATGCATATCTGATCAATCCCCGATCTCTGTTGAATTTATCCATGATGCTGTTGCAGGCATCGATACATGAAGTACAGTTTATACATTCAAGCTGGGTTCCGTTTCGGGTATCTATTCCGGTTGGGCAGACCTTGACACATTCCATACAATCTACACAATCACCTGTGTTTTCTTTCTGAACCTTTTTGAATTTATCTCTCGGTTCTCCTCTCACATGGTCGTAAGCAACTACGATGGAGTTAGGATCCAACATCACTCCCTGAAGTCTTCCGTAGGGGCAAACGATCAGGCATGCCTGTTCCCTGAACCATGCATAAACAAAGAAGAAAACAGATGTAAATAATATAAGAGTGAAAAAAGTTGCCATGTGAGCAGCAACTCCTTCTGAAGCGTAGCTGATCACCTTGTCCATACCGATGATGTAAGCCAAAAAGTAATTGGCTATGATAAATGATACTAAAAAGAAAGAAGAGAGTTTTGCTCCCTTTCTGAGGATTTTCTCAGCGTTCCATTTTCCTGCATTGAGTTTGCGTTGTTTATCAGAATCTCCTTCAAAAAAATATTCGATTTTTCTGAATACCATTTCCATAAAGATGGTCTGTGGACAAATCCAGCCGCAAAAAATTCTGCCATAAATTACCGTAAACAGAACTATGAAAACCATAAAGGTCAACATGCCAATAACAAACAGAAAGAAATCCTGAGGCCAGAAAATCATTCCAAACAGAATGAATTTTCTTTCGATCACATTAAACATGAATAGTGGGTGATCGTCAGTTTTGATCCATGGCAGGATGAAGAAAATAGAAAGATACAAGTAGCTTATGATACTTCTGGCATGATATAAGTTGCCTTTGGGCTTCTTGGGATAAATCCAGTTTCTGGTACCCTCTTTGGAAATGGTACCAACTGAATCCCTGAAAGTTTCGGTGGCCACACTCATAACAACTGATACCTTTTGAAAATTAATCTGTGTCTTTATAAGCCTGTCCTGCTGCTGTCTGCTTTAGTGGCTTCTGCAATATCTTTGATAAGTTCTCCCTGAGGTTCTTTTGCATTGGGCGGATTGGTTCCGTGAAGGGATTTGATATAACCGGCTAATTGCTGAATCTGACCGGCAGAGAAGTCATTTTGCCAGGCTTTCATGCCTTTATTCGGCCAACCGTATTTCACACTATGGAAAACTTCATTCAGACTAGCACCGTGAAGCCAATAATCGTCTGTAAGATTCGGGCCAACAGCATTCCCTTCACCTTTGTTTCCATGGCATGGAGTACAGTTTGAGGCAAAGATGGCAGAGCCGGCAAGAATTCCGGCTTCGTCCGGCATTTGAACATGGTTTTCATCAACTACATTTTTCATCGTTTTCATATAGTTTTCTTTTTCTATTCGTGCTTCATCTAATTGACTTTGATATTCGGCGGCCGAAAGATCGCCGGTGCCTATTACGTGGAAGTGCACGAGATAAGCCATCGACCATATGATGGTAAGGTAAAAGCCGTATTTCCACCAAGGTGGCAGATTGTTGTCAAGTTCTCTGATTCCATCATAGTTGTGGTCAAGGAGAATGTCTGCTTCTTTTTCAATAGCTACAGAGGCATTCCATTTTTCAAGAATCGCCGGAATTTTAATTTCCTGAACTCTTTCAATTTCCGGCTTTGTTTTTCCGGAGATCAGATCGATGAGTGTTTTGATGCGATATGCAAGAACAAGTATTACACAGAATTCAATAAGTAGGATCAGTCCTGCAAGTAAGAGGTAAAAATGCTTGAAATAAACAGATGTTTCTTTGGCTGTGCCTGCTGCCATTCCTCCTGTATCCTGAGCAAATACTGAAATAGGCGCAAAAGCAATAAGAATGATTAGATTTCTGATCAGGTCTTTTCTGTTGTCGAGAATGTACTTGTACAGTTGCAAAAAGACATTGCTCAGTACCAGTATGGTCAACAACAGGATCAGCATCAGTCCGTAAACGAGCCACCATCCCGGATCCATTTCTGTTTTTTGAGCAGTACTGTTTAAAGCTGATGCTTCTTGTGCCACTAGTGAAGCTGCCTGGATTATCAGGAGAATGGTGAATACAAATTTATTTTTCATGAATTTAATATTTTATTGTTTTAATCTTTGAGCGGCATTTCTTCCAATTCCTTGATATATCCGCGATTTACTTTCATGATCCAGATTGTCCAGAACAGGAAAAAACCTAAAAATATCATCAAGGCTATCTTGGGATACATTTCTGCGCCCTGTATGGTTTCTGCATACTTTCTGATGAAACTGAACATGCGGTATATTATTTAAGCAGTTCTGTCGTCTTGTTCTGAGTGTCGATGCCCTTGATATCCTTGCCCAATCTTTGCAGATAAGCAATCATGGCAATGATTTCCTTGTTTTTGTCAACCTCAATACCGTCTTTCGCCAGGCTTTTCTGAATTCCCGATGCTTGTTGATCAAGATCAGCTGCAGCGATCTGTTCAAAACCTTCAGGATACGGAACTCCTATAGCCCGCATTGCTTTGATTTTAGATTCGAGGGAGGAGGTGTTCAGATCATTATCGATCATATGTGAATATGGAGGCATGATGGATCCCGGCGACATGCTGCGTGGATCCTCCATATGATTGTAGTGCCAGGAGTCAGGATATTTTCCGCCCTCGCGAGCGAGGTCTGGTCCCGTTCTTTTTGATCCCCATTGAAATGGATGGTCGTAAACAAATTCACCGGCTTTAGAATATTCACCATACCGTTCAGTTTCGCTTCGGAAAGGACGGATCATCTGAGAGTGGCAGGTATAGCAACCCTCCCGGATGTAAAGATCTCTCCCTTCAAGTTCAAGAGGAGTGTAGGGTTTCACACTACTGATGG
>CAZUHX010000029.1:2546-15117 GCA_964620795.1 uncultured Chitinophagaceae bacterium | reverse complement strand
CCACTATCACTGCGCGTTGGTTACGGCATGCTCTTAGGTAGGGTTTCACACTACTGATGGTGGGGATATTGCTTTGTATCAGGAAAGTGGGCATAAACTCAATCACACCTCCTATAGCCACCATAATGAAACTTAGCAGCAGCAGTTGTACGGGTCTTCTTTCTATGACTCTGTGCCAGTGTTCGCTACCATGTGCATGATAGCTTTTTTCCATTGCCGGAGCTTCCGCCGGTTCGTTGGCCAGCAGTGTGCCTGATTCTGCTGTTTTATATAAATTATAGATTCCAACCACAACGCCGGTAAGAAACATCAGACCACCTGCGGCCCGCAAATAATACATAGGCATGATCGCGTTGATGGTTTCAAGGAAGTTGGGATATTTCAATATGCCTTCTTCGGTAAATTGTTTCCACATGGAGCTTTGCGTCCAACCGGCCCAGTACATAGGGATTGCATAGAATAGTATTCCCAGTGTTCCTAACCAGAAGTGAATTGATGCAAGACGCAGGCTAAACAGACGAGTTTGATAAATTCTGGGGATCAGCCAGTAAAGAATGCCGAATGTGAGAAATCCATTCCATCCTAAAGCGCCAACATGAACATGCGCAATGGTCCAATCGGTATAATGACTTATGGCATTGATGTTCTTTGTAGAAAGCATCGGACCTTCAAAAGTGGCCATACCATATGCTGTTACAGCGATAACATAAAACTTGAGAACCACATCATCTCTTACACGATCCCATGCACCTCTGAGCGTGAGCAGTCCGTTGATCATCCCGCCCCAACTTGGTGCTATCAGCATAATTGAAAATACCGTACCCAGCGACTGAGCCCAGTCTGGAAGAGCAGTGTAGAGCAAATGGTGCGGCCCTGCCCATATGTATAAAAAGATCAGTGCCCAGAAGTGGATGATCGATAAGCGGTAAGAATACACAGGCCGGTTTGCTGCTTTGGGCAGGAAGTAATACATGAGCCCCAGATAAGGAGTAGTTAGAAAGAAGGCCACTGCATTGTGGCCATACCACCACTGAACCAGAGCATCTTGAACACCTGCAAAAATCGAGTAGCTTTTTAGAAAACTTACTGGCATAGCCAGTGAATTCACGATGTGCAGCATGGCTACTGTGATCCAGGTTGCTATGTAAAACCAAATAGCCACATATAAATGGCGCTCTCTTCTTTTGAAGATAGTTCCGAACATGTTAATTCCAAATATGACCCATACCAGAGTGATGGCAAGATCTATAGGCCATTCCAGTTCGGCGTATTCTTTGCTGGTGGTGATACCAAGCGGGAGAGAAATGGCTGCAGCCACAATAATCAGTTGCCACCCCCAGAAATGTATATTGCTCAGGGTATCATTAAACATTCTGGCTTTCAGAAGCCTTTGAAGTGAATAGTATACACCCATAAAAATTCCGTTACCGACAAAGGCAAAAATGACGGCATTGGTGTGCAAGGGTCTCAGGCGGCCGAATGACAACCATTCTCCAAAATTTAATTCAGGAAAAGGAATTTGAAGTGCAACGATCAGGCCTACCAGCATTCCGACAAATCCCCAAAGAAAAGCGGCAACGCCAAAGTTGCGGACTATCCTGTTGTCGTACTCAAAACTTTCTGTTTGCATAAAAGGGGGTTTATAAAGGCTATTGATTTTTGGTTCGAATGGAGCGGTGTTTATCCGGCAGATCCGGATCTGAAAATCCGGCCGGTTGATCATCAAAGAGGATTCTCATTCCCGGACTTTGATCATCTTCGTATTGTCCGTCCTTTACACTCCACACGAAAGCGCCCAGAAATCCCAGAGCGAGGCTTAAGCTAATGGCAGCGAGTATGAACAAAACGTGCATCTTTTTGAAGATCTTGCGGAGGCAAAGTTATTTTCAGCAGATAACGGATTGGCTGAGAAAAGTCAGTGAAAACTCTATTTTCGGGCTCAAACACCTGATTTTAATCATGTGTAAAAATGAACTGATATGATAAAGCAAGTCGGGAAATGGGTCAGAAATGTTGTTCTCTTGTTTCTGATAAGCTCAGTTGGAGCTGTCATTGTTTATCGGTTTGTTCCCATTCCGTTTACACCATTGATGCTCATCAGACTTGTTGAACAGGCTTCTGAAGGCAAAGAGTTTAAATGCAGCAAGGATTGGGTTGGCTATGATGAGATCAGTCCGAGTATGCCCCTTGCTGTGGTTGCTTCAGAAGATCAACAGTTTTACTATCATCATGGTATCGATCCGGAGGCCATCAAAAAGGCATTGGAGTATAATGAAAAAAAGAAAGGTAAAAGATTGCGCGGAGCATCTACCATTAGCCAGCAAACTGCTAAGAATGTTTTTTTATGGCCTTCCCGCACATATGTCAGAAAGGCTCTGGAAGTTTATTTTACGATTCTGATTGAATTGTTGTGGAGTAAAGAACGGATTCTGGAGGTATACTTAAATGTGGTTGAAACCGGAGATGGCATTTACGGTATTGAAGCTGCTTCTCAGGCCTACTTCAGGAAGCCGGCTATAAAGCTAAGCCGGTCTCAGGCTGCGCTGCTTGCTACTGCTCTGCCATTGCCTCTTAAACGAAGAGCAGACAGGCCAACTCCTTACATGATCAGGCGTAAAGCATGGGTTTTGAGGCAAATGAATAACCTGGGATCTATTGATTGGCAGGGCGATCATGAAAGTAAAATGATGAAAGAGTGATTTTTGTATAATTTATATGTATTATATATACAAAAATGATATTGAACAAATCGTTTTGAATTCCAGAGGAGAACAGACAGAAGATTCGTTCATTAGATCAGAATGAAAAAAGGCTGCCGGTGCACCGACAGCCTTTTGGGATTTCTGGGGATTCAATTTATTTGATCTTAACAACTTTAAAGCTGCTGTGTCCTTGACTGTGAATAATTTTCAGTGTATACATGCCGGGAGCCAACCAGGAAGTTTCCAGTTGTAGCGGACACTGGGTGATGATGTATTCCTTCAAGAGTAATCCGTTTTGGTCATAAATCATTGCGCGTTCTGCAACACGAATGTCAGATTCAATAGTAAGGAAGGAGCTAAACGGATTAGGATAGGCTGCAAAATTACAATAGCCATCTGAGGCTCCTGAATAATTGTATTCAGAAGTAGCTGAGCAACCATCATTATTGATTGCCAGAACGTTATAAACTGAGGGAAGGGCAGTGTTGTCAATATACAGCGTATCATTAGTTCCTCCGGGTACAAGGCTTCCATCCTTAGACCAGATGTATTCTACACCCGGTTCGGGATTACTCACATAAAGGAACCCGGAACCTTCTTCTATGGAAGCTGAGGTTGGTTCAGGATTCAGTGTAATGGATAATGGACCCAAGGTAACAGGACTGCCGGGACATACTCCGCTACCGCTTAACTGTACTGATATCTCTGTCTCGTTCTGAATATTGCTTATCAATATGGAATCGACATTGCCGCCAACACTGTTTTGATTAACGGACCAGCTGAAACTTTGGTTACTGGAAGAAGCAGTCACCACTACTTTTGCGTAGGCACTGCTTCCGGGGCAAACGGAGCTGTCTGAGAGCAGTATAAATGCTGATGGTGGATCGACAGCCGCAACAGTAAATGAAATTACATTTGAGAAAGCAGAATCTGTTAAGGTGCAAAGTGCATTGCTAACTCCAATAAGTGATACCTGGTCTCCGTTAGATATGTTTGAAGTTTGGAGTGAGGCTTGATTGCCTGCTGTTTGGCCGTTAATAAACCATTGGTAAGCAGGGTTGCTTCCACTTTCAGTGAAAACAGATGTGAGCAGAACCGCTGCTCCTTCACAAATTCCGGTTGTATCGGTTTGGATGGAGATTGTAGGGGTAGTTGAAGGATACACAGAGATAATAGAGGCGGTGGACGAAACGGAATCAGACGAAGTACAGATGCTATTCGTTCTTACCACAGCTCTGATCAGGTTGTTGGCCGAGGGAGTATAAATCAACGAAGAATCGTTTCCAATCAATTGGCCGTTGTCATACCACACAATATCATAGTTGCTTCCGGCATCATTAACTGTTGCAGTTAGAAGTATGCTATTTCCTGCACATATGGTGTCATTATCTGTCTGAATATTGATAGACGGATTCAGTGTATTGTTGACCTGAAGTGTAATCGAATTACTTGAAACGGAATCATTGTCAACACATCGGAGAGAGGATTGCAATACCACTGAAATCTGATCATTTGTGTTTGGTGAACTCAGGAGGAGGCTGTCTGAATTTCCTCCGGCTCGCGAACCATTCACATACCAGTTGAATATGGGATTTGTTCCTGCATTTTGTGTCGCTGCCGTAAACAGTACTTGTTCACCTGAGCATAAAGCAGTATCTGAAGCCGAAATAACTGCTGATGGACTGAGCTGATTAACGACCTGTATTGATTGTGTGGCAGTTCGGCTGTATCTTGGTGATGCGCACAGATCACTGCTTTGTATCAATACAAACAGGCTGTCGTTGGTTTGTGGATTAGGAATGATGTATGATGCAGAGGAATTGGCAAGCGGAACGTTGTTCAGAACCCAGCTATAAATCGGGCTGTTGCCCAGACCGGTGCCTGCAACTGAAAAGCGTGCGGAATCACCCGTACAGAGAATGTTGGATGGGATTTGTAAGCTCGCACTCAGTGTGGTTCTTGGATGATGAGTAAAGTAAAGAACATTGGACGTGTCAGTTTGAGGAGTGGCACAAAACTCACTTGAAATCAAGATGGCCTTTACAGAATCTCCGCTATTGTTTGCTTTGAAGCGAATAGGTCCTGTTCCTGTCAGATTTTGTCCGGCAAGCTGCCAGTTGATGATGGGATTGCTGCCTCCATTACTGATTAAAGCACGCAAAGTGATGGAGTCATTTCCGCACAGGTTTGTTGAATCTGCGGTGATGCTGATATTCGGTACTACGGTTTGATTGACGGTAAGAGATAGGCTTGAGGAAGTGATCTGAGCAGCTGTGGCACAACGAAGGGTAGTGGTTAAAACGGCACTGAGATTGTCATTGTTGTTGGGAATATATCTCAAAGTATCTGCCGGGTTGGGCAGAATTGGATTTCCGTTTTTAAACCATTGAATTGTGCCGGTTCCGCGATTGCTTGTTTGGGCAACAACAGTAGCCTGACTTCCCTGGCAATAAGTACTTTGATCAGGAATGAGATTGATTGAGGGCGTAACCCTTGGGTTTGCAGTGAACCTCAGGCGGTTAGAAACCACAGTGGCCGGATTTGCACATGCCGCAGAAGAACTCATGGTTACGATCAATGAATCGGTGGTGCCTGAAGGTGCGAAACGGAAAGGGCCACTCCCTGTAAATGTTCTTGTTCCGGATTGCCACAGAAGTGAAGGAGATGCGCCACCACCTGTAACAGATGCGGAAACAGTTACCGAGTCATTGCCACATAGGTTAAGGGAGTCGGCAGTAATAGTTATTGAAGGAACTACTGAATTGATAATATTCAGGACCACAGCATTGGAAGTGGCAGGATTGGGGGAAGCACAGCTCAATGAGGAAGTCATTACAGCGCGAATGGTATCTCTGTTTGCAGCGTTGCTGAGAATTAAACTGTCTGGAGAGACAGGAGCAGGCAGAAGGCTTCCATTCCTGAACCAATTGATACTTCTTGAGGAACCTCCGTTGGCAGTAGTTGCAGTTACCAAAACCGGATTTGCTGAGCAAAAAGAACTTTGAGAACTGATTGAAATGGATGCAGGAAAACTGCCAACTGCCCGAATAGTTCTGTTGAGTGTGTCCCCGGGGCAGTTACCGTTGAAAAGGAGTACTCTTACAGAAAAGTCAGTATTTGATGCTGTGATTGTTCTGCTTGAATCTGCGCCTGAAGCAACAGCTCCGCTTACAGTCCAGACTGACTGGGTAGTGTTTCTTGCACCGGTTAACCGAAACTGATTGGAGCTGTTGAAGCAGACCGTGTCTGAACCTGTTATGCTTCCCCCAACGGCTCTTGGAGAGAAGGTGATATTTCGGCTCATGGAGTCTCTGCTGCAAGCTTGATTAAATGGGCGCACTACTAAGGTAGAAGGACTCTGACTGATTGCGAGGCTGAGGCTGTCTGAAGGTCCTTGAGAGACCAGCTGGCCATTTAAAGTCCAGCGGTAATGGCTGGCATTAGAAACTCCTGTAGCCCTGAAAACTCCGGGGATTCCGGCGCATATGCCTTGTGGCAGTTGAATAGCTCCTGTGCTTGGCAGTGGTGTGAGTCTTAGAACAATAGAGGGAAGTGTTCTTGAACAAGCTGGATCTACTTTAGTTACAGATACAATAACAACAGAGTCTGAGCTGCCTGTAATTCTGATTGAATCTCCTACTCCGTTGGGTATAACGGAGAAAGTGCCATTAATGACAGTCCATCTGTATTGGGTTGGAAAGAGTTCTCTGTTGACATATAAGATGGTGTTTTGTCCTTGGCAAAGTTGTCTTACTCCGATGATGGTATCTATGGCCCTGGGAAACAAAGGATTGAGCTTAAATCTTGCGAGGTCTCCGTTATTGTTCATATTAGGGTCTGTATGGCTTAGACCGTTTATTCCCGCGTAAGTGTAAAGGGTGTCAGGAATTCGTGAGCCTGAGCGCAATGTACCTTCAAGAAACAGGCTGACTGTATCTCCTACGCCAAGAGAATCAATGACCAACTGCCCGGAGATTGTATTGTATGTGCCGCCGCCTATTGTCAGGTGACGGTTTAGGGTGAAAAAAGGCGGCATTCCGGCTGTAGCACTGATACGACCTGATGCTGAGGGGCCGTTGTTGAAGATCTTAACCAAAAACTGACTGGTTCCGGAGTCACAAAGGCTATCATTTATAGCTTGAATCCTGGTGCCGATATCTGCGCTTGAGGATGGAAGATTTCCAAAGACCATTAGTCTATTCATGAATCCCTGGGCACTGGAGCCGCTTCCGGCAACGAGAAGTCTTTCATAAGGATCAAAAGTTAAATCATAAGGTGATGCCATATTTGATCCGCTTGGTGTTCCCGGGGTAGAGGAGAAAAAACCGGTAGAGGGCACACTGGTGTTTAATGCGGGTAAGCCAAGAACAACTTGCGCTGCAGCCTGATTGGTAATGGGTGTCTGCTGATAAATGAGTGCACGATGTGAGCGCTCGTCAGCAATGGCCATTTTACCTGTGTAGCTGAAATCTATTCCTCTCGGGGTATTGAACAGCGATGAACTGGTCTCTCGGGAGAGTGTATTGGGATTATCTGCATAAAGTGCGGGGCCATTCAGACTGCTGTTTCCGAGAACAGACCTTGCACTTTGGTTATTGATTTGCGGAATAGAATCAAAGATCAAAATACGGTTGTTGAATTGAGGGTAATTGGCATTACTGGTACCTCCTGCTTCAGAAATATATAATCTTCCGGCAGGGCTGATGGATATACCGGTTGGGGTATTAAGACGATTTGCTCCGGTACCCGGAGAACCGGAAATGAAATTTGCTTGACCGATTACCACATCTGCAGAGTCAAAGTTCGTTTGGGGAATCTGGTTAAAAACCAGCACACGATTGTTTGCCTGATCAACAATAAGTAAACGGCCGTCGGCGGAAACCAAAACTCTGTTGGGGCGATTAAGTTGCCTGTTGCCGGTCCCGAAACTGTTGGATGTAAAATCCGGCTGCCCGACAACCACATCTGCGGGAGCTCCGTTTGAAGTTGGTATTTTGTTCCAAATCAAAACTCTGTGGTTGTTTTCATCTGCAACAATCATTTTGCTGCCATCGGGGGAAAAGCAAACATCAGATCCGTTTCGGATTCGATGGTTTCCGATTTGACCTCCCTGAGAGTTTGTGGTGCTGAAATTTGGTTTGCCGATTACGATGTTCGCCGGTGTCCCGTTGCTGCTAGGAATCTGGTTCCAGAGCATAACTCTTCCTGTGGTACTTCCATGGTTTGAAACCGCAAGCATACCTTTGGCACTAACAGCTACCCCTGAGGCTTCATGTGTCCTGATGGAATCCAAAACAACAGAAGCAGAAACATTCGAGGTACTATCCAATTGACCTAAAATCAAGGATGCAGATTTACCATTGAAGTAATTCTGCTGTGAAAATGCCGGTAGAAAAATTGAGTAAATAGAAATAAACAGTGTAAAGATCAGTTTTCTCATGGGGGGAGGGATTTGCGGAAGTGGCGCGAAAATATCCACTTACACAACTTATTACGTCTAATATTTACAAAAGTTTCCGAAAAAACCTATAAAATCACGGTTTTCGGGGATAAGAAGCCTAAGGAAGTTACCCCTCTAATTCTATGATCAAATCTTCATTTTGAACCATTTCTTTTTCGCGTACCCAAATGGCTTTTATTTTTCCGGCTTCGGGAGCAGTGATGGTTGACTCCATTTTCATGGCTTCAATGGTAAATAGTGCCTGGTTTCTTGAAACGATATCTCCTTGATTTACAAACACTTTGACAAGCTTCCCCTGAAGCGGAGCTCCGATCTGCCCGGGTCCTGAGGCCTTTTTGTTTTCTTTTTTAGACACTTTCACGGTGTTATCTTTTACCGCAACAGAGCGTGTTTGTCCGTTGATTTTAAAGAAAACATCTCTAAATCCTTCTTCATTGGGTTCGGTCATGTACATGAACCGGATCAGAAGACTTTTCCCTGCTTCAATCTCGGCCATGATTTCTTCATTGGGCCTAAGGGGATAGAAGAAGGCAGGAGTGGGCAGGTGCCAGACATCTCCGAAGTTTTTTTGAAAATTATAAAACTCTTCAAAAACCTTGGGATACATTTTGTAGCTCAAAAAGTCTTCCATGCTTGAGGAAGCGTCAAACTTTTCTCTGAACTTTTCAAATTCGGCCTCTATTTCACATGCCGGAATATTTTCGTTGGGCTTTCCGGTGTAGGGAGTTTCATCTTTTAGTATCAGTTTCTGAAGTTTTTCAGGCCATCCGCCGGGAGGTTGCCCCAGATCTCCCCTGAACATCGATTTCACTGAATCAGGAAATGACAGGGTTTCTCCTTTCAGATAAACATCTTGTTCCGTGAGCTGATTCGAAACCATAAACAATGCCATATCTCCCACCACTTTAGAGGAGGGTGTGACTTTTACGATATCGCCGAACATTCGGTTAACGATCTCATAGTTTTCCTTGATCTGCTCAAATTGTTTTTCGAGTCCGAGCGAACGGGCCTGAGGCAAAAGATTGGAGTACTGACCACCCGGAATTTCGTGTTTATAAACCTGGGCTGTGCCTGCCTTGAGTTCCGATTCAAAAGGATAATAGTACTCGCGTACAATTTCCCAATAATTGGAGAATCGGTCAAGAGAACGCAAATGAATGGGATTTTCTCTTTCGTTTCCTTCCATCATAGCCACTACAGAGTTGAAATTCGGCTGGCTGGTGAGGCCACTCATCGAGGCCAAAGCAACATCAATGATATCTACTCCGGCTTCAATGGCCTTGAGGTAAGTGGCAGGCTGTATGGAGGAGGTATCGTGGGTGTGCAGATGAATGGGTATGGAAACATGTTCTTTCAGTCTGGAAATCAGAATCTCTGCAGCGGCAGGTTTCAGCAGACCTGCCATATCTTTTATGCCCAGAATGTGGCTGCCTGCATCTTCCAGTTCACGGGCCAGATCAATATAATATTGAAGGCTGTATTTCTGCCTGGAGGGATCAAGAAAGTCTCCGGTGTAGCAGATGCATCCTTCGGCAAGTGCTCCTGTATTTTCTCTAACAGCTTTGATGCTTGTGCGCATGCCTTCCATCCAGTTGAGCGAATCAAAAATGCGAAACACATCCACTCCGTTTTCCCATGATTTTTCGATGAATTTGATCAGAAGATTATCTGGATAGGCCGCATATCCTACGGCATTACTTCCTCTGAACAGCATCTGCAGAAGCAGATTGGGCATGGCCTGCCTGAACTTTCTTAGGCGATCCCAGGGATCTTCATGCAAAAAACGCATACACACATCAAAGGTCGCTCCACCCCAAACTTCCATACTGAAAACTTCGGGATGATTTTTTGCGAAGCTTTCTGCCACCTGCAGCATGTCTTTGGTTCGCATTCGCGTAGCCAGCAAGCTTTGGTGAGCATCTCGGAAAGTGGTATCTGTATAGTGAATTTTCTTATCTTTTTTTATTAGATCTGTAAAGTCTTTACTGCCTTTAGGGAAGGATTTGATTTTGTCATATTGCGGAATCTCGGGCTGCCGAAATACTTTATGTGGATCTGTGTATTTCACATCCGGATGTCCGTTCACCCTCACTTCAGCCAGATATTTTACCAATTTTGTGCCACGGTCTTTGTCGTAACCCCAGAGTGGAACGGTCAACTGCGGGTTTGATGCAATGAATCCTACATTGGCCAGTCCGCTCTGAAACTCTTCGTTTTCCATTACATTAATGAGAAAAGGAATGTTGGTTTTCACGCCTCTGATCCTGAATTCCTGCAAGGTGCGATGCATTCTTTGGGTCGCGCCTTTGAGGGTTCGGCTCCATGCCGATACTTTAACCAGCATGCTGTCGAAAAACGGTGAAACTTTGACCCCGGCGTATGAGCTGCCCTCATCCAGTCTGATGCCGAAACCACCTGCATTCCGATATGCAACAATCTGACCGTAATCGGGCTTGAATTGATTCTCCGGATCTTCAGTGGTAATCCTGCATTGAATGGCAAAGCCATTGCACTTGACATCAGACTGCTCACGGATAAAAATCTGAGGATGATCTAAGTTGCAACCTGCAGCAATCAAAATCTGACTTCTCACCAGATCAATTCCTGTGATTTCTTCTGTGATGGTATGTTCAACTTGTATTCTTGGATTTACTTCAATGAAGTAAACATTGTTGTTATGATCAACCAGGAATTCTACGGTTCCTGCATTGTTGTACTGCACATGTTTTGCAATTCTCAGTGCATATTCATACAGTTCTTCCCGGGTTTGCTGCGGAAGAACAGAGGGCGCAATTTCAATTACTTTCTGAAATCGCCTTTGTACTGAGCAGTCACGCTCGAACAAATGAACGATGTTTCCATGCTGATCGCCCAGAATTTGCACTTCAAGGTGCTTGGGGTTTTCAAGATACTTTTCGAGAAAAACGGTATCGTCTCCAAAGGCTTTCAGCGCTTCGCTGCGTGCTTCCTGATAGGCTCTGGGAAGTTCTTCTTCGTTTCTGATCACCCTCATTCCCCGTCCGCCGCCCCCGGCAGAGGCTTTCATCATCAATGGATAACCGATTCTTTTCGCTTCCTTCAAACAGTCTTCAAGTTCATTGAGTGGTATTTCGCTATCGGGAATCAATGGTACTCCAGTCTCTTTGGCCACAATTTTTGCGGCTACCTTGTCGCCCAGTTTTGACATCACTTCGGGCCGCGGGCCCACCCAGATCATTCCCTCTTCTTCGCACCGCCTGGCAAACTGAACATTTTCTGACAGGAAGCCGTAGCCCGGATGGATGGCTGTAACCCCGTTGGCCTTCGCAATTCGAATGATTTCTTCAATGTCGAGATAGGGTTTCAGTGCTTCCGTTTCGTCGCCGATCTGGTATGATTCATCTGCTTTATACCGGTGCAGCGAATAGCGGTCTTCGTAGGTGTATACCGCCACCGTTCTGATCCTGAGTTCACTTGCGGCCCTCAGCACTCTGATGGCAATTTCTCCCCGGTTAGCTACAAGGAGCTTTGAAATTTTGGTTACTGGCATAAATAATTGTTGTGGTAAAGCCCGGTGCTTTTCAGCGCCAAAGTAACCAAACTTCCCGCTTGATGCCTGTGTGGTTTCTGTATTTTCCCGATTTATGGCATAGTCCGATAACTTCTTAATTTCGCCTTCTGCTTATATGACACATCTTCTGAGATATTCTGTTTTCATCCGCATTGCGGTATTGATCACCGCTTTAGGGGTAGGGCCTGCTTTTTCTCAGACCAGAATGGACCAGCCCGAAAAGCTGAAGTCTGTTTTGAATATTATCCGGACTTTCTACACCGATACGGTTGACCAGGACAAGCTCACTGAAGCGGCCATCGTCAAGATGCTGGAATTGCTTGATCCCCATTCGCATTACATTCCGGCAAAGGATGTGAAAAGAAACGATGAACCTCTGGTAGCCAACTTTGATGGGATCGGAGTTACTTTTCAGTTGTTGAAAGATACCATTTTTGTTTTGGAAGTAATTTCCGGTGGTCCTGCGGAAAAGGTGGGTCTGCGTGCAGGCGATAAAATTCTGACCATCAACGATACTGCGGCAGTGGGAACCAAAATTGATCAGAATTATGTGGTATCGCGCCTGCGGGGTCCCAAAGGAACCAAGGTTAGGATCGGTGTTCTCAGAAAGGGTGAGGCAGGTTTGCTGGAATTTATCATCACGCGCGACAAGATTCCCATTTTCAGTGTGGAAGCCACATACATGGCCAATGCGGAAACCGGTTACATCAAACTGGTCAGATTTGCTTCAACAAGCCATACTGAGTTGGTTCAGGCCATGGAAAAGTTGAAAGCCATGGGAATGAAAAATCTTATTCTCGATTTGCAGGGGAACACCGGAGGATATCTTACAGTTGCGGCTCAGATTGCCAATGAGTT
>CAZUHX010000029.1:0-2536 GCA_964620795.1 uncultured Chitinophagaceae bacterium | reverse complement strand
GAGTTTTTGCACGACAAGGAGTTGATCGTCTATACTGAAGGCAAAAACAGTGCTCGCGAAAATTACTATGCCAACGGCAGGGGGATGTTTCAAGACGGCAAATTGATGGTGCTCATCGATGAGGGCTCTGCCTCGGCCAGTGAAATTATTTCCGGTGCGGTTCAGGATTTAGACAGAGGTTTGGTTGTGGGAAGAAGAACCTTCGGAAAAGGTTTGGTTCAAAGACCCTGGAATATGCCTGATGGCTCTATGATCAGGCTTACCGTAGCGCATTATTTTACCCCCAGCGGTCGTTGTATTCAACGTCCTTATGAGAACGGGAAAAAGGACTATCTCGATGAGTTTTCCAGGAGAATGAGCTCCGGAGAATTGTTTGGGAAAGACACTTTTCATTTCCCGGATTCCTTGTTGTTTTACACCAAGATCAAGCGCAAGGTTTATGGTGGCGGAGGTGTTTTTCCTGATCATTATGTTCCGGTTGATACCCAGCATAATTCACTTTTCCTCGGAGCAGTGAGCAGAAAAGGAATGCTCAATAATTTTTGTTTGGAGATCTCAGATCAAAAAAGGGCTGAGTTCAAGTCTTCCTATCCTGATGCAGATTCTTATTTCAACGGATTCAAACCCGACAATAATCTTTTGAATCAATTTGTGACCTATACAGAAACAGACTCTTTGTTGCTCACTGAGCTTTATCAAAAAGGAAAATCAGATACAATTTCTGCAGATTCATTAAAAGAATTGAGGGCCAAAGATCTTGGCAGATCAGCTCCTTTGATTTTAAATATGATTAAGGCTCTGGTGGGCAGGAATCTGTTTGATAACAATACCTATCACAGAATTTTGAATACGATGAATCCTGTGTTTATAAGGGCTACAGAAATTTCCGGAAACAACGCGGCATTTGAAGTGTTATCTCCGCAGGAAAATAAAGGTAAATCCAAGAAGACTAAAAAATAAAGAGCATGGCTGCAAAAATCGGATTGTTTTACGGTACGGATACCGGTAATACAGAGAATGTTTCTAAAAAGATCAAGGAAAAACTTGAGGAAAAGCTGGGTGCAGGTTCAGTAGATTTACTAGAGATCTACAAAAAGAAAAAAGAAGATATGCAGCAGTATGATCTGCTGATTCTGGGAATGCCTACCTGGTATGATGGAGAGCTGCAGGGTGATTGGGAAGAATTTATTCCCGAGATGAAGCAGGTGGATTTTAAAGGTCGTAAAGTGGCCTTTTTTGGATTGGGTGATCAGTATGGATATGCCTCCTATTTCTGCGATGCATTAGGTGTATTTGCAGAAATCGCAGAGCAGGGAGGCGCATCTGTAGTAGGTCAGTGGCCGGTAAAGGGCTATGAGCACGATTACTCCAAAGCCCAGCGGGGCGATTATTTTGTAGGCCTTTGTCTGGATGTCGACAATCAGGATGATCTCACAGAGGAGAGGCTTGAAAGCTGGTTGCCTCAGATTCTCTCATCATTCGGGCTCAATGGCTGAAAAGCCGGAAGGAATCCAAATCTGGATCGCCGCGGCCAGACCCCGCACTTTGCCTCTCGCCCTCTCTGTTGTTGCTGCCGGGAATGCGGCTTCGGCCTTGGAGAATCCTTGTGATTTTTCCTGGTCAGTTTGTTTTTTCACCTTGCTCACAACCGGTTTGCTGCAATTGCTTTCAAACTTTGCCAATGATCTTGGCGATGCAGAGAAAGGAACGGATAATGCTTCCCGAATCGGACCGGAAAGAGCTGTTCAGTCCGGTAAGATATCTGCGGCGCAGATGCGAAAAGCAGTGATTTTATTTGCCGCACTCAGTCTTATGTCGGGTCTTGTATTGCTGTATCTGAGTTTTGCAAAACTCGGAGCCATTTTGTTCGGGGCATTTCTTGGGGCAGGATTATTGTCTATTGCAGCGGCAATCACTTATACCATGGGCAAATCGGCTTATGGTTACAAAGCTTTGGGTGATCCCGCGGTTTTTTTGTTTTTTGGATTGATCGGCGTATGTGGTTCCGGTTTTCTTCAGTACCCGCAGATTACGCCTTTGATGGGATTTCTGGCGGTATTGTTCGGTGCATTAAGCACAGGAGTTTTGAATCTGAACAATATGCGTGACCGTGCAGAAGATCTCAAACACGGAAAAATTACCATTGCCGGTAAATTGGGTCCTCAAAGAGCGGTTGTTTATCACTCCGCCCTCATGCTACTCTCGGTCTTATCTCTGGCATCGGCTGTCTATGCCGCGGGGCCGGAATGGATGAGTTTAATTTTCCTTGTTCCTGTCAACATGTTTGTTTTACATGCTTTCGTAGTGGGTCGTATCCGGGTTCCTAAAGATTATGACCAGCTGCTTCCTCAGCTGGCGATGCTGGCATTACTCAGCTCACTGATGTGGGTTTTGATGGCTGTCTGGAGGGCTATCCATACGCTTTGCCCGGGGCCGGTTGCCTTATGATTCGGCAGGGGGATTAAACTCGCCTTCGCAACGGGCAATAACAGCAGTAGCAAGGCAATTTCCAATCACATTCACGGAGGTTCTCGCC
>CAZUHX010000028.1:0-21167 GCA_964620795.1 uncultured Chitinophagaceae bacterium | reverse complement strand
TTCCAGAGCGGCTCTTGCCAGATGTGCGCGGGTAGTTCCGCGGCTGATTCCGGTGATGGTTCCCCGGGCATACATGTCCCAGTACGGCGCGCCTAATCCGGCAAAGGCAGGCACGAGATAGACTTCTCCGGTATCAGGCACCATATTGGCCAGATGTTCTGAGTCTGATGCTGTATCAATGATGCCCAGTCCGTCGCGGATCCATTGTATGGCAGCTCCGGCAATAAACACGCTGCCTTCCAGTGCATATTCTACTTGTCCGTTGATGCCCCAGGCGATGGTGGTGAGCAGGCCGTGCTTGGAAGCGATGGGTTTTTTGCCGGTGTTGAGCAGCAGGAAGCAGCCGGTGCCATAGGTGTTTTTGGCCATGCCTTCCTTAAAGCACACCTGACCAAAAAGTGCGGCCTGCTGATCGCCTGCAATGCCTGCAATGGGTATTTCTGTTCCGTCGAATAGCTCGCGGCTGCTCAGGCCGTAAAAGCGGCTGGAGTCCATCACCTCGGGCATCATGATGCGCGGGATGTTCATGGCTTTCAGCAGCTTTTCGTCCCAGTCCAGCTTCTTGATGTTGTAAAGCATGGTGCGGGAGGCATTGCTGTAGTCGGTGATGTGCAGCTGTCCCTGGCTGAGTTTCCAGACCAGCCAGGAATCGACCGTGCCGAAGGCCAGTTCGCCGTTTTCGGCTCTTTTGCGTGTGTCTTTGCCCTGATCGAGAATCCATTTGATTTTGGTGCCCGAGAAGTAGGCATCGATGATCAGTCCGGTATGGTCCTTCACATACTTTTCAAGCCCTTTCTTTTTGAGGTCTTCGCAGATGGGGGCGGTGCGGCGGTCTTGCCAAACGATGGCATTGCCTATGGGCTGACCGGTTTTGCGGTCCCATACTATGGTAGTTTCCCGCTGATTGGTGATGCCTATGGCTGCCACCTGCGAAGGCAGAATGCCGGCCTTGCGGATGGCCTCACGGGCAGTGTAGAGCTGTGAATCCCATATTTCCAGAGGATCGTGTTCTACCCAGCCGGGCTGCGGGAAGTATTGGGTAAACTCTTTTTGAGCCACCGAACATACATTTCCTTCGGAATCGAAGAGGATGGCTCGGGAGCTGGTGGTTCCCTGATCGAGGGCCAGTATGAAACGCCTGTTTGCCGCCATAGATTGGTGTTTAAGCGGATTATCCTAATTTCGGGCTTGTTCCCGTTCGGTTACGGGGGCGATTTCCGTTCCGCCGGGTTTTCCCTTTGAAGACTCAAGATGCGATGATTTCCCGAATAATCCAATCCGGAAATTTGCGGAATCCGGAAACCGCGGACTAAAAAACCTTTATGGCCGTCAAGAAAAAAAAGAAAACCGTCAAGTTGCTCGAAGTAAAGAGTGAGGTGGGAGCGGGAACCCGGGGTGCAAGCCTCGGAATTGATGCCGTAAAAATTGCGGCACTTGATTTCAGGAGTCAGTTTTTTAAGCAGTACCGGCCTACCACTATTCCCGACGACAACAGCAGTTTGTTTGATCTGGTAGAGAACCGCTACGCCAAGCGCATCAAAAGTGTGCTGAAAATGTATGAGCGGACGGCTGCAGCGGTGCGCGATACGTTGAAAGAAGAGCGTTTCCCGATTATCCTGAGCGGCGATCACAGCAATGCGGCAGGAACCATTTCGGGGATCAAGATGGCATATCCCGAAGCCAATATCGGTGTGATCTGGATCGATGCCCATGCCGACCTGCATTCTCCCTATACCACTCCTTCGGGAAATCTGCACGGCATGCCCATGGCCTGTGTGCTGGCCGAAGACAATATCGAAAACAAGGTCAACTCCCTGGATTACGAAACCATCGAGTACTGGGAAAAGCTCAAGAATGTGGGCGACATCATGCCAAAGGTCGAATACAGGGATGTGGTATACATGACCATGCGCGACCTGGAAGAACAGGAATCCTATCTGGTAAAGAAGAACAAGATCAAAAATTTCACCACTGCCGAAATCCGCAAAACGGGCGTGACCAAAACTTGTCGGGAGGTGATCAGACTGCTCAATCACTGCGAGAAGATTTACATCAGTTTCGATGTAGATGCACTCGACCCTTCGGTTTCCAGAGGCACGGGTACACCGGTAAAAGGCGGTATCAATGAACGCGAGGCGGCGGACATCATACTGGAATTGATTCAGAATGAGCGGGTGTGTTGTCTGGAATTTACGGAGGTGAATCCAACGCTTGACAGCGAGAATGTGATGGCCGAAACGGTGTTTGAGATTTTGCAGAAAGTGGTGAGGCAGCTTCAGATCATCTGATTTCAGGATGTTCTTTTTTTTCGGTACGTTTGATAGATAAACACAAAACCCATGAAAAAACTTGTAATTCGTCTTTTTGCCGTTGTGGCCATTGCGCTCACTGCCGGCATGCAGTCCTGCAAGGACAAAACCGTTACGCTGAGTAATGAGATCACTGTAAGTCAGTTCTGCATTGCTCCGGCGCAGAGCAAGTGGATCACCCATGATTTTACCATTACGCAGGCCGACTGGACGGGCTTTCTCGCACAGAATGGCATTACAGTCAATACCAGTGAATTGGCCGGTAGTGTTGAGCAGCTTCGTTTCGAGAGTTTTGAAGTGAATGTGGTTTCTCCTGCGGGTTTAAACTTCAATGAGTATGACTATGCCGAATTGTATCTGAAGCGCCCAACCGAGACCGGCGATGGCACCAAGGTGGCTTTTGTTTCCAGCATCAGCAATGGAGGTGTAACCAGCATCAGTTTTGAGAGCCAGGGAGATGAGCTAAAGGCTTTGATTGCTGAGCCCAGTCTGACCGGCCGCATTCGTATTTTCCGCAATGATCCTTCTTCTGCACAGCATTGTTTCAGCGGTAAGCTGAAGATGAAGATTGAGGTCAAGAAAGACTAATTTGTAGTAAAAGATTTGAGACCGCCGCCCCTTCCGGGGCGGCGGTTTTTTTTGTGCTATGATGAATATTCTGATCCTTGAACTTTTAATTTACCGCTTGTCTGCATTATCCACGAATAAGCTTTTCATCAGACGGCCGCCACTGATCCTTTACATTTTAAGTTCTTTTGTGCGCTTCATTCGGATGCCTTCTGCAGCCATTTTCAAAAGTTCCGATAAGTTTGTTGAAAGTCTTTACCCATGCTCTCCAATGATCTGCTCCAACGCTATGCATCACTGCTGGTCAATTATTGTCTGTACCTGCGCCCCGGCGAAGTGGTACATGTGCGCGCTTCGTATCTGGCCGAACCGCTGCTGGATGCCGTTGCCCGCGCCGTGTATGAGGCCGGCGCAATCCCTGTCTTCGATATCGAGATGAAAAACATTCCCGATCTGCAAATGAAATATGCCTCCGAAGATCAGCTGCGCTGGGTTAATCCTGCACGCAAACTGGCCTTTGAACAGTTCGATGCTTTTCTCAATATCCGCGCGCCTTTTCATCCGGGCGACGATGAGCGCGAACCCCAGGATGAAGCCAAATTCCGCGCCCTGCAGGAGGCGCAGAGCGCCCTGAACCGCGTATATTTTGAACGCATGGGCAACGGCAGCCTGAAACGCTCGCTTTGTGTGTATCCCACCGAAGCCCTCGCCCGGGATGCCGGCATGAGCCTTGAAGATTACACTGCCTTTGTACTCAAAGCCTGCTACCTCGATCAGCCCGATCCGGTAGAAAAGTGGCTGGAAATGCGCAAACGCCAGCAAACGTATGTGGATTATTTAAATAAGTCTGATCAGATTCATTACTCGGGCCCGAATATTGACATGAAATTTTCGGTGAAGGGCCGCACATGGATCAACAGCGACGGCAAAGCCAACATGCCCAGCGGAGAGGTGTTTTCTGCGCCTGTGGAAGACAGTGTAAACGGCTGGGCTTTTTTCAGTTATCCGACCATCTACATGGGCAAGGCCGTAGAGGGCATCCGGCTGGAAGTCAAAGACGGATTGATTGTTTCCTGGAGCGCAGAGAAGGGTGGCGAAATTCTTGATAAAGTGTTTTCTGTACCCGGTGCACGGCACTGGGGCGAAGTGGCCATCGGCACCAACGACAACATTCAGCAGATTACCCGCAACATTTTGTTCGATGAAAAAATCGGCGGAAGCATACACATGGCCGTAGGACAAAGCTACAAGCAGTGCGGAGGCAAAAATGAAAGCACCGTGCATTGGGACATGATCACCGATATGAAGCAGGGCGGCAGGATCACCGCCGATGGTCAGCTGATTTATGAGAACGGCCGCTTTGTGATCTGATGGGCGCGCCGGAGCATTGGTTCTATGTGGCTGCAGCCGTTCTTGGCTTTGAGTCGCTGGTGTTTGTGGTGGCGGCGCTCAGGCGCAACAACGGACTGGCAGATGTGGCCTGGGGAATGGGCTTTGTGCTGTGCGGCTGGCTGTGGTTTCTGCTGAGCGGAGGCGAAGGACCCGCACGAAAGCTGATGCTGCTGGCCGTGACCATTTGGGGGCTGCGGCTTTCGGCTTATCTGTTTGTCCGCAACAGCGGCAAGGCAGAAGATTTTCGATACGCTCAATGGAGAAAAGACTGGGGCCGCAACTGGCTGTGGCGCTCGTATCTACAAGTATTTGTATTGCAGGGACTGATTTTATTGGTCAACCAGCTGCCGCTGGCGGCAGGTATGCTGCAGCCGCGGGCCGGCGGACCGGGATGGATCTTTGCCCTCGGATTTCTGGTCTGGCTGATCGGGTTTTTGTGGGAAGCCATCGCAGACTTTCAACTGTCTCGTTTCAAGCGCGATGAACGCAATCGGGGCAAAGTAATGCGAGAGGGATTATGGGCCCTGCACAGGCACCCGAACTATTTCGGCGAAATGGTTTTGTGGTGGGGCTTCTGGCTCATGGCTGCCGATGGAGAAGGAGGATGGTGGTCCTTGCCCGGAGCCTTGCTCATCAGCTGGCTGCTCACGCGGGTTTCGGGCATACCCATGCTGGAAGCCAAATACAAAGACCATCCGGAGTATTTGAAATACATCCGCGAAGTGCCGGCCTTTCTTCCCTTTGGAAAGAGAAAATCATGAATAAGTTTTAATGCGGGGCGCATCCGCAGGGCTTGATCAAATTTTGTTTGATCGGGCAAATACTGCCTCATCCCTGCGGCCGGGTGTTCCGCTCATAGTCCTCGCCCCGCCTTGCATATCGGGAGGATCGGCAGCTGTTGATTGGCGGGTCTGCGGGCTAACCGCTTCACCCCCTTGCGCGGCTTTCTGCCATAGAAGTATAATACTTTGGCCTTAAAAGCGTTTTTTAGCTTATTTCGCAGCGGTCCCTGACAACGCATGAGGCATTTTGCACTGAATATTTTTTTGACTCTGGCTACAGTTCCACTTTTTGCACAAGTGCATGAGGTGGGAGCCTGGGGAGGCATTGCCCACTATTTCGGTGATCTGAACATCAACACATCTGTGGTGTATGCACGTCCTTCAACAGGGGTTTATTACCGCTACAATATCAAACAGCGCGGCGCCTGGCGTTCCAATGTAGGCTGGGGCTGGCTGGAATTCCGCGACGATGCCACCAAAGTGGAGAGAAACCTGCAGCGAAACCTCTCTTTCCGCTCTCAGGTCTTTGAAGTTTCTACAGGAATCGAGTTTTATTTTCTCAAATTCGACAAAACCAAAAAAGGCAAGTGGTTTACGCCATACATGGGGGTAGGGGCAGGTGTGTTTTTCTTCAATCCGCAGGCAGAGTACAACGGGCGCTGGATAGATCTTCAACCCCTGGGCACCGAGGGGCAGAACGATCCCAGTTACTCGGGCGCGGAAAAATACCGGCTCTTCAGTTTTTGTATTCCCATCACCGGAGGCTTCAAATTCAGTTTGCCGCGCGGCTGGAACATCGGGATTGAGGCAGGGGTTCGCAAGCCTTTCACCGATTATCTGGATGATGTGGGAGGTAATTATCCTTCCTACGCCAGCTTGCCCGGAGGCTCTACGGGTCTGGCTGCCGCCCTCAGCGACCGCTCGGGCGAGCTCAATGGAGCCGAAAAGTCGGGCAGACCGGGCTATCAGCGCGGTCAGTCGCCTAAAAAAGATGATTATCTCTTCGGCGGAATCACCATTTCATACACCTTCATGGACATCATATGCCCTTCGCCGGCTACCATGCGCTGAAATTAGTATCTTCGTGCCCCTCCCAGTTTCATGAGTCTTAAAACACTGATTGACCCCAACCAACTGCCGCGGCATGTGGCCGTGATCATGGACGGCAATGGCCGCTGGGCCAAACAGCAGGGCAAAAACCGCGTTTTTGGTCATAGCAATGGTGTTCGCGCCGTGCGCGAAACTTCCGAAGCCTGCGCCGAATTAGGCATTCCTTACCTCACCCTCTATGCCTTTAGCACCGAAAACTGGAGTCGCCCCGAAATGGAGGTGATGGCACTCATGGATTTGCTGCTGAACACCGTAAAAACAGAACTGGATACCCTGATGAAGAACAACATCAGGCTAAAAGTGATTGGGCAGCCGGCTACACTACCTTCTTCTACCCGGCGCGAGCTGGAAGATGCCATCAGGCTAACCGCAGGCAACACCCGCATGGATCTTACACTTGCCCTCAGCTACAGTGGTCGCTGGGAGCTAACCCAAACCATGAAGCAGCTGGGACGCATGATCAAAGACGGAAAGCTCGATCCGGAACAGATAGACGAAAACACCATTTCTTCTCATTTGCTCACGGCAGGTATGCCGGATCCCGAATTGCTGATCCGCACCAGCGGCGAGCACAGAATTTCCAATTTTCTGCTCTGGCAGCTGGCCTATGCCGAGTTTTTCTTTACCACCAAATTCTGGCCTGAGTTCGATCGCGAAGACCTTTACAGGGCCATTATCGAGTTTCAGCAGCGCGAGCGCCGATTTGGCAAAACCAGTGAACAGATCAAGTCCGCATGAGCATTCGCCCTCTGTTAAGCCTCTTTCTGTTTCTGTTTGCCATGCAGCAGGCCATCGGCCAGCCGCTCATGGATTACTCCAAAGCCGAAGAGTACGAAATCGCCTCGGTTCGTGTAGAGGGGACCGAGTTCCTGGATCCCAAGATTCTGGCTACACTCTCAGGTCTTCGTCCCGGAGATAAAATCAAGGTGCCAGGCGAAGACATCTCCAAAGCACTTAAAACACTCTGGAAACAAAAGCTTTTCACCAATATCTCCATTGAGACAGAACAGATCAACGGCAAGCTGATTTTTTTGGTCATCAAGGTCGAGGAACGCCCCCGTATTTCAAGGTATACCCTGAGGGGAGTTAAAAACGGAGAGAGTGAAGAGCTTCGCAAAAAACTGGAGCTGAGGGCAGGGATTATCCTCACCGACAATCTTAAAATGCGCACCGCAGGAACCATCCGCGATTTTTATGTCGACAAGGGTTTTCTCAATACCGAAGTGAGCATCAGCGAAAAGACAGACACCCTGCTCAAAAACAGTGTATTGGTGAGGGTAGATGTGAAAAAAGGCAGCAAGGTCAAGATCGAGAATGTCTTTTTTGAAGGCAATTCGGCCGTTACGACCAACAAGCTCAAGAGCAGAATGAAGGAAACGCGTGAGAAGGTTAAGTTTGACCTCAATGAGATGCTGCGTTTCAGGAAAAATATTCCCGACAGTGTGCGCAAAAAAATCGTTTGGTATAAGTTGCCGGGCGAGATTTCGCCCATGCGTTTTTACGATTATGCGGATCGCTTCGTGAACCTCAACATCTTTAAGGCCAGCAAGTTTAAGCGCAATGATTATGAAGACGACAAGAAGAAAGTTATAGAATATTATAACGCCAAAGGTTATCGAGATGCCCGCATAGTAGAAGACACTTTCTGGCTCGAAGATGAAAAAAACCTAAACATCAGAATTCGCATTGATGAAGGCCGTCAGTATTATTTCCGCAATATCTATTGGGAAGGTAATTCCAAGTATTCCGACTCGCTGCTTGCCAAGATCCTCAGCATCAAAAGGGGCGAAGTATACAACCAGAAAGCCCTTGACGATAAGCTTTTCATGAATCCCAACGGAGGAGATGTGAGTTCGCTGTACATGGACGACGGCTATCTGTTTTTCAGTGTGGTTCCCAATGAAATCAAAATTGAAGGCGACTCGATAGATCTTTTAATGCGTGTGAATGAAGGACCGCAGGCCACGATTCGCGATGTACGCATTATCGGCAACACCAAGACCAATGAAAAAGTGATTCGCAGGGAATTGAGAACCTTGCCCGGCAACAAGTTTAGTCGCAGTGACCTGATACGTTCACAACGCGAAATTGTGAATCTGGGATATTTCGATCCTCAGCAATTGGATGTGGTGCCCATTCCGAATCCGGAAAACGGGACGGTGGATATAGAGTATCGTGTTACCGAAAAGCCTTCAGATCAGCTGGAACTTTCTGCCGGATATGGCGGCCGCGGACAAGGATTGGTAGGAACCCTGGGGGTCTCCTTCACCAACTTCTCGGTGAGAAATATTTTTGATAAAAAGGCATGGACACCACTTCCCGCCGGTGACGGGGAGCGATTTTCGGTACGCGTTCAGAGCGGTGGCATCAGAAACCAGTTTTACACGGTTTCATTTACCGAGCCCTGGCTTGGCGGTAAGAAACCCAATTCACTCACGGCTTCATTTAACCGCACAAGAATCAACAACATTGATTTTAATAACCAGATCATTGGAAAGTATATCGCTACCGGCTTTAGTCTGGGTATCAACACCCGGCTTAAGTGGCCTGATGACTTTTTCAATTTCGACGTGGCAGTCAATTTCCAAAGATATCAGCTCGACAATGCCAACTTCTTCTTCATCATCAACAATGGCAATTCGACCAACCTGAACCTCTCTCTGGATCTGAGCAGAAGCTCCATTGACCAGCCATTGTATCCCAAGTCGGGTTCACTTCTTTCTTTTCAGGTTACGGCAACCCTGCCCTACAGCCTGATGTTCAAAAACCGCCGCGATATCAATTATTCCGATCCGGAACTTCCTACAGAAGAGCGTTACAAATGGATTGAATACCACAAGTGGAAAATCACGGCCGAGTGGTATGTAAACATTGTTCAGAATCTGGTTTTCAAGACTTCTGCCAAGCTCGGTTTCCTCGGTCTTTACAATAAAAAACTGGGCTTCTCTCCCTTTGAAAGATTTGAACTTGGAGGTGATGGTTTGAGCAATGCGCAGATTCTGGGCAGGGATATTATCAGTATGCGGGGCTATCCAATTTTCACCCCCAGCGGTGGCGCGCCCATCTTTAACAAATTTTCAATGGAGCTTCGCTATCCCATTTCACTCAATCCTTCGGCCACCATCTTTGCCCTTGCATTTGCTGAGGCCGGCAACTACTGGACGGACATCCGCAACTACCGCCCCTACGATCTGGCGAGGTCTGTGGGTATGGGTGTCAGGGTATTTTTGCCCATGTTTGGTCTGCTCGGATTCGATTATGGCATAGGATTTGACAGAGATAAATTAGGTTTGCTGCCCAAGCAAGGGAATAACATCTTTTCAAAGTATGGAGAGTTTCGCATTATCTTAGGCTTCGAACCGCAGTAGAAAAAGGAAAAACCAAGACCATGAAAAAGCTGTCAGTGATTCTTTTGTTGCTTGCCGGAACCATCACCGGTAACGCACAGCGTTTTTGCTATGTCGACATTGATTACATCCTGAGCAAGGTTCCTGCATATACCGAAGCTCAGAAGCAGCTGGATGAAGTGTCTAAGGGTTGGCAAAAAGAGGTAGAAGCCAAAATGAAGCAGATAGATGAAATGTATAAAGGCTTTCAGGCTGAGCAGGTGCTGATGACCGATCAGATGAAGCAACAGAAAATTAAGGATATCGAGGCGAGGGAGAAGGATCTCAAGGAATTTCAGCGCTCTAAGTTCGGACCCAACGGGGAGTTGTTCAAAAAGCGTCAGGAGCTGGTCAAGCCCATTCAGGAAAAGATTTACAATAAGATTCAGGACTATGCCAAGGAGAAGGCTTATGATTTCATATTTGATAAATCTTCAGGTGTATCCATGCTTTACGCAGGAGAGCGGTTTAATAAAAGTGAAGACATCCTTTCTGCCCTGGGCATTGCGCCCGGCACAGTAGGTGTTGGAAGCGGAAGCAGCCAGCAGAAACCTGCGAGTCAGCAGAACACAACACCGCCGGTCAATCCAGTAGTTCCTGCTCCATCCAATACCATGAGTCCGGCCAAACCCAAATAAAAATTTTCAAAACAAACACTAACCAAACATTCAAAATCAGATGAAGAAGATTCTGTTTCTTTTCGCCGCCGCGCTGCTGTCCGTTTCAGCCTCCGCTCAGCAAAAAATTGGTCATCTCAATTCAGAAAGCGTGCTTCAGCAGATGCCTGAATACAAGCAGATGAGCGATGCTGTTGACAAGAAAAAAGGGGAGTATTCCAAGACCCTTGAAAAAATGTATCAGGAATATGAAATGAAGCAAAAAGAGCTTCAGGACAAGGGAAAAGAAATGATGGAAGCCGTGCTGGAGACCAAGATTCAGGAAATACAGGATCTGCAGAAACGAATCGGTGATTTTGAGCAGAAGGCGCAGAACGATCTTCAGAAATATGCCGCCGATCTGATGAAGCCGCTGAATGATAAGTACATCAAGGCTGTCTCTAAAGTAGCCAAGGATCAGGGATATTCTTACATCATTGATCTTGCCAGCGGAGCAGTTGCCTATTACCAGGAAGGAGCAAACGATGTGACTTCTTCCGTGCTGAAGGAACTTGGCGTAAGCGGAGCTCCCGTTTCCACAGGCACAACACCAGCTCCCGCTCCTGCAGCAGGAGGCACAGCACCTAAAAAGTAATTTTCGATGAAGCCCGGGAAGCAACAGCCCATCGGCATCTTCGACTCCGGCATTGGCGGCCTCACGGTCGCCAATGCTATTTCGGGGGCATTGCCTCAGGAACAAATCATTTATTTCGGAGATACCGCTCACCTTCCCTACGGCGACAAATCAGCCAGAGCCATCAAGCAGTATGCGTACATCATTGTTGACTTTCTGATCGAACAGCAATGCAAGGCGGTGGTGATCGCATGCAACTCGGCATCCAGTGTAGCTTATCCGTTTTTGTATGAACTGTATCGCGAAGACATTTTGATTTTCAATGTAATTGATCCTGTCGTTAAAGGCATTGCTCAGGATTTATCTCTCAAAAAGGTTGGAATCATTGGCACTCAGGCTACCATACAGAGCGGTATTTATGAGCGCAAGCTGCTGGAGCTTCGCCCCGATCTGGAAATTAAATCACTGGCCACGCCTCTGCTGGCGCCCATGATAGAGGCAGGTTTTTACAACAACAACATCAGCAGGGCCGTGCTCGAATCTTATCTGCAACGCCCGGAATTTCTGGAACTGGATGCCCTGGTACTCGCCTGCACACATTATCCGCTGATCAGAAATGATATCGCTTCATTGTTGCCCGAAAGTGTGAAGATTTTTGCCAATACCGATTTTGTGCCCCGCGAACTCAAGTTGGAACTGGAGCGACATTACTTGCTTAATCCCCAAAGGACAGGCGAAAATCGCTTTTATGTTTCAGATTATACCGAGGCATTTGAGCAGACTACACGGGCTTTTTACGGACAATCGATACATCTGGAACATTGTAATTTATGGAAAAATCAGTAAGAGCTATTCTGCTTTGTTTACTGCTGCTGATGGCTATGCATGAGCAGCTCAGTGCACAGGGTATAAATTTCACTCAGGCTTCATTTGAAGAAGTACTGGCAAAAGCCAGAAAGGAAGGCAAATCGGTTTTTGTAGATTGTTATACAAGCTGGTGCGGGCCCTGCAAGCGCATGACCGCCATGGTCTTTCCCGACAGCCGTGTCGGAGAGTTTTTTAATGCTCAGTTTGTTTGCGCCAAATGGGATATGGAAAAAGATGAGGGGTTTGAAATCGCCTCTCGGTTTAATATCAAGGCCTATCCCACTCTTTTGTTCTTAGACGGAAACGGAAATGAAATTTCCAGACATGTGGGCATGCTCAATCCCGACGATTTGATTGAAAAAGGCAAAAAGGCCGCAGATCCTCTGCCCGGCCTCATTAAACAACAGACCACACGTTTTGAAGCGGGAGAGAGAGAAACAGGCTTTCTGGGAGATTATGCAGAAAACCTTCTGAAGGCCGGCCGCAACCAGGATACGGTCTTTCAACTTTATCTGAATGCGCTGTCAGAAGCTGATCTTCAGAAGTCGGAGCATCAGGACCGGATATTCAGGCTTACTACCAATCTCCGTTCACCGGGGCTTACTTATCTGGTGAAAAACAAATCCATTTTTATTGCCAAAACAGGAACTTCCGCAATTGCAGAAAAGGTAAACCGGATTGCATTGAACGGGGCCGAAGAAGCAGGAAAAAAGGAGGATGAACAATTGTTTAAAATTGGTCAGCGGTTTTTGAATGATATGTCGCTTCCCGACGCAAAAGCCAACACCCTGCTCAGTGCCATGCAGTATCACAAAATCAGGCAACAATGGACCGATTATGACAAGGTGGCTTCTAAATATGCTTCCGTTTTTGCAAAAGGAGATGCCCGCATCCTGAATGAAATCGCCTGGGATTACTACATGAATCTTACTGAGCCAAGGTATTTGTCGAAGGCTTTGGAATGGTCTCAGTCGGCTGTTTCTATCCGCGACAATTATGATTACAACCTCACTTATGCCCTTATTTTATATAAACTGGAGCGCTATGAGGAATCGGAAAAAGCTGCAGACTATGCGATTATCAAGGCGGGGCAGGAGGAGCGCAAAGCAGACAGTGCCACAACTTTAAAAGAGGTAATTCAAAAAGCTCTTTCCCGCAGGAAATAAGACTTCGGGATCGGATTTTTGCGCAAAAGAAAATCCATTTTTTTATGAATGGGGGCGCCTCTCCCGCCTTCAAAGTTTTGCTTCAAATTTGCTTGCTTGCCGGGCGGGAGCCGGGTGTTGCGGGGGTTCCGTGGCGGCCGCCACCCGGCTGCGCCGGCCCCTTCACCCCCTGGCGCGGCTTCCCGTTTCTTAGGTCCCATAAGTTTTGTCAACAGAAAAGGATAGAAAAGAGTCCGTCGGAACGGAGTCTTTTTATTGGGTATAAATCTCGCTCAGAGCAGATCCGGCATCGGGGAAGGAAAACTGAAACCCGGTCTTTATGATTTTACCGGCATCGCAGCGCTGGCTGCTCAGCAGCATATCGCTCATTTCGCCCATCGCCAGCCGGAGGCCGAAAGAGGGCACAGGCACGGAAACAGCCCGGAACTTACCAGCCTTCACAATTTCTTCAATTAGTGATTTAAGGGGAAGAGGCTGTGGGGCGGTTGCATTGTAAACACCGGAGCATTGTGGGTTTTCTGCGGCATGAATGATCATTCTGCATAAATCGTCAATATGAATCCAGGGATACCACAATGGTTTTTTGTTAAACCATCCGGCTATTCCCATTGGCATGGTTTTACTGAGTTCAGGCAGTGCGCCACCTTTTTCGGAAAGCACAATTCCTATCCGCAGGATGACCGTCCGCCCGCTATGTTTTAAGGCTTCCTTTTCCCATGCTTTACAAACCCCGGCAAGAAATGTGTTTGCCGGAGAGTGATTTTCTTTCACCATTTCATCTCCGCAATCACCATAAAACCCCACCGCTGATGCTGAAACCAGCGGTATTTCGGGATTCGATTCAGCCATGGCCTTTACCAGGGTTTGGGTTGCTGAGATGCGGCTTTCTAAAATCTCTTGTTTTCTAGAATCCGTCCAACGCGCATCGGCTACACCGGCTCCTGCCAGATTGATTACTGCCTCTGCACCTGCCAATGCCTCAGCAGGGATTTCTCCGGCAGCCGGATCCCAGCGGTAATGTTGAATTCCGGTTTGATTTTTACCACCGTTTCTGCTGAGGATCCTCAGTTTGCAGCCATTCTCCAAAAGCATTTCGCTGAGGCGGGTTCCAACCAGTCCTGTTCCACCGCTGATCAACCAGATTTTAACTTTAGACATAGCATTCAAACAAGTCTTTCTGTCCAAAGTTCCATAAGCAATCCCTGAGTGATAGTTTCTGTTATATTTGCCAAGCTTAAATAACGTCCCATTATGCGGAAAATCACATATGCGATCCTCATCGCCATTCTAGTCCCTGTAGTTTTTGTTTCCTCCTGCAAAAGCAAGAAAAAATCAGGCGGTTCCACCACGGTGATCAATGCCAGATCCATGAGCGATCCGGATATGCTTAACCCCATCAACCTTTCTTCTTCCGACGGCAGAAATATTTCCGGTCTGATGTTTCAGGCGCTGCTTGGAATCGATCAGGACAATTACCAGATCACCCCGGTACTTGCAGTAAGCCGTCCGCAGGTTTCAACAGTTGAAGAGGGTGAATTTAAAGGGGGCATGAAACTCGATTTTGAAATCAGGCCGGAAGCTCAATGGGACAACGGCACGCCCATCACTGCCGATGATTACATTTTCACCCTGAAATCTATTCTGAATCCGCTCACCAACTGCCAACCGCTGAAGCCCTACTACGAATGGCTGGGCGATGTAGTGGTCGATTCTACCAACAACCGCAAGTTCTCGGTGATTGCCCGCGAAAAATATTTTAAGATCGAAGAGTTTGCCGGAGGTAATGTCCTTCCTGAATATGTCTACGATCCCGAAAAGATCATGAGAAAGTTTCCCATCAGGGACATGAACACAGAGCCTAAGCGTCAGGCGCTGAAGGAAAACGCCGACATTATCGCGTTCGCCAATCAGTTTAATTCCGAAAAATTCCAGCGTGAAAAAGGTGGTATTGTTGGAAGCGGACCTTATGCTTTTGAAAACTGGACAACAGGACAGAACATTACGCTGGTGCGCAAGAAAAACTGGTGGGGCGATAAAATCAAAACCCGCGATTTTCTGGCTTATCCCGAGAAGATTGTCTTCAAGATGATCAATGATGCCAACACCGCAGTTACCGCACTGAAGGATGGTCAGGTTGATGAAATTCACGGCATCGAGGCCAAACTGTTTGAGGAATTGCTCAAAAACGAAACAGTGAAGAAGAAAATCAGGCTGGAAAGCCCGTCTATCTTTGCTTATTCTTTTATCGGGTTCAATCTGAAAAATCCGAAACTCAGCGAAAAGAGTGTTCGTCAGGCCTTTGCTCATTGTGTGAACAAAAAGGAAATCAACGATGTGCTGGGTTTTGGTCGCTCAACCCTGGTGGAGTCTTTTGTTCACCCAAGTCAGAAGCACTACAACTCAGACTTGCAGCCATACAATTACGATCTGGAGGCAGCCCGGAAGCTGCTCGACGAAGCCGGCTGGAAAGATTCTGACGGAGATGGTTTCCGCGATAAAGTGATCAATGGAGAGAAGACCAAACTGAGTCTTGATTTCAAAATTCCTTCAGGAAACAAAGGCCGCGAGCAAACAGGAATCCTGCTCAAGGAAGAGTTGAAGAAAGTGGGAATTGATCTGGTGATCACAGCCCGTGAATGGTCTGTTTATCTTCAGGACATGGACAAGAAAAACTTTGAAGTGACTTATGGCGGATTTACCATGAGCTCTACCATGAGCGATCCAAAACAGCAGTGGCATACTTCGGCAGCCGTGACCGGCGGGTCCAACTCATTCAGTTTTGGAAATGCCATGACAGACAAGCTAATTGATGATATCCGTTCTGATCTGAATGACGAAAGCCGCACAGCCAAATACAAAGAGCTGCAGAAAATAATTCATGATGAAATCCCATGTGTATTTATGTTTATTCCGGCCAATCGTTTGGGCATCAATAAAAAGTTTGATGTAAAATTGACCATGATTGATCCCGGTTATGTCTACAGCGAATTCAAAGCTGCAGCAAGCAATCAGGAGTAATACCACAGAAGCACAAGGAGTTCATGTTCAGTTACGTACTTAAGAGGCTGGTATTTTTTATACCTACCATGCTCATCATCTCGGTGCTCACTTTTGCATTGAGCAAACTGGCGCCGGGAGATCCCGTTAAGCTTGCTTTGGGAAATCGCGATACCGGAGAAGCCGGGGGAGCTTCCGAGAAGATTGCAGGGGAAAAGGCTTACATTGAAATGGCCGAGCAACTGGGACTTACTTTGCCGACCTTTTATGTTGAGTTTTCCAGCAAGGCTTCTCCGGATACTTTATATCGTTTTGTAAAGAAACCTGAACGCGACAATCTCGAACGTCTGATCAGTATTTATGGCAACTGGCCGCAAATAGAGGCTTATTACAACCAGATTCCCAGGCTTCAACTGGCTTTGCTTCGCAGCAAACAGGATTCAACCACTTTTGAGCCGGGAAGAATTGTGCGTGAAAACTGCGGCAAACTCTTGCTGGAATACAAAGACCGCAATGTTTCTGTTTATGTTTCTGAGGTGGTCAAGGCCTCCTCGCGCAGTGCATTGTTTTCAGAAGTTCATGCAGAAGCATTGAAACTGCAGGAGAATTACAACAGGATGAAGGCCGAGGCCAGTCCGGGCAAAAACTATATTCCCGACATCAAATGGTATGGTTTTAATAATCAGTACCACCGCTGGATCACCAATTTTCTGAAACTTGATTTTGGGATTTCTTACATCGATAAACGTCCGGTCTGGTCAAAAATCAAGGATGCGCTCCCCTGGACGCTTTCGCTCAACATTATCGCAATATTGATTTCTTATCTGATTGCCATTCCGGTGGGTGTTTATAGCGCAAGGCACAAAGACTCCCTGATGGATCGCATTCTTACCATCAAGCTGTTTATCCTCAATTCTTTGCCTGTTTTCTGGATCGCTACCTTGCTCATCACTTTCCTCACTACCGAGGAATATGGTATGGACTGGTTTCCCACTTTCGGATTGGGAGATGTTACTGAAGATATGGGTTGGATGGAAATTGCTTACGAACGCGGTATCCATTTCATATTGCCTGTGTTTTGCCTTACCTACGGATCGCTCGCTTATTTGTCGCGGCAGATGCGCGGCGGAGTTTTGAGTGTGCTCCGTCAGGATTATATCCGCACCGCACGTGCCAAAGGTCTCGCGGAAGGAACAGTGATGTGGAAGCATGCATTCCGCAATTCATTGATTCCCATTATCACCATTTTTGCCAGTCTGTTTCCTGCAGCCATCAGCGGGGCCTTCATCATAGAAAACATTTTCAGTATCCCGGGAATGGGTAAGGTTGCCTTCGAAGGTTTGGTGGCAAGAGATTATCCCATGGTCTTTACCGTAATGATGTTTTCAGCTTTTCTCACCCTGATCGGAACCCTGGTGGCTGATTTGCTGTATGCCGTGGTTGATCCGAGAATTTCATACAAATAAGCGCGGAAGATGATTTTCAGGAATGCGAATACCAAGCCGGCTGCGGCCCAATCTGACGATCAGAGTTATTGGTCTATTGTTCGCCGGCAGTTCAATAAAAACAAACCGGCCGTTTGGTCGCTTCGTTTTCTGGTTGTTTTGTTTGTTCTGGGAATGAGTTCTGACTTCATTGCCAATGAAAAGCCTTATTACTGCGAGATCAATGGCAAAAGTTATTTTCCGGTATTCAAAGGCGTAGGAGTGAGTTTAGGTCTTGCGCAATGGCCGGCAGAACTCAGCAATGTAAACTGGCGGGAACTCAATTATGAAAAGGCGGTGTGGCCTTTGATTCCATATCTGCCCACCAACCTCGATCTGAAAAACAAGGATTATGTCAGCCCCTTTGCAGAGCAGCAGGTTGAGTCTGGCCGCTGGAAGCATTATCTGGGCACAGACAATCTGGGGCGTGATGTGCTTTCGGGTATGATTCACGGCACTCGAATCGCCATGCTGGTCGGGGTTATTTCCATGAGTATCGCGCTGCTGATCGGCCTGGTGATCGGTTCGCTGGCCGGATATTTCGGCGACAGCAAGCTGAAAATCTCCAGGGGCAGGGTATGGTTGAATTTGATTTTCTTATATTTTGCTTTTTTCTATGCGTTTTCAACCCGTTCATATATCATGGGAGACGCACTGGCCCTTTCCTTCGGAGGCTTTGTAGTGCAGCTGGTATGGAGTCTTCTGATTTTCTCAGGCATTATGCTTATTCCCAACCTTCTGGCCGCTCTGCTGAAAAAGATTCCGTATTTCAAGCATCAGCTGGAGTTGCCCGTAGATATCATCATCTCGCGTTTTATTGAGATTTTTGAATCTGTTCCGCTCTTTCTGCTCATCTTGTCTATCGTTGCCATTATCGAGAATCCATCCATTTTTATCGTGATGGTGATCATCGGTTTTACCCGCTGGACCGGCATTGCGCGCTACATACGCGCAGAGCTGCTGAAGGTGAGAAGTCTTGAGTACATTGAGGCAGCACATTCGCTGGGCTTTCCCGAGTGGAGAATTATCGTGCGTCACGCCATTCCCAATGCGCTTACTCCGGTTTTGATTTCTGTTTCCTTTGGCGTGGCTTCAGCCATCCTCACCGAATCGGGTCTTTCATTTTTGGGCATCGGTGTGCCACCCGAGCAGGTCACCTGGGGTTCTATGCTCTCTTCAGCCCGTGGATTTCCTCAGGCCTGGTGGATGGCCATCTTCCCCGGTTTTGCCATTTTCATTACCGTGACCATCTTTAATCTCATCGGCGAAGGCTTAACCGATGCCATGGATCCGCGGTTGAAGCAGTAACCCTTATTCATTTAATGCGAGCTGCCTGAGAAACAGCACTGTTTTTTGCATATCCGTAGAAAAAATCCGGTCGCGTTCGTAATGAGGTATTTCTTTTCTGTAGTTCTTACGGATTTCTTCCTGCACGGATCCTGACTTCAACGGAAGCCGGAAATCAAGCGCCTGCATGGCTGTCATGAACTCAATCGCCAGAACAGATTCGGTGTTTTGGGCCACTTCCAGGGCTTTTACAGCCCCGTTGGCTCCCATGCTCACATGGTCTTCCTGCCCATCGGATGAGGGGATGGAATCGGCAGAAGCCGGGCTGCAGAGTTGCTTATTCCTGCTCACCAGCGCAGCCGCAGTGTACTGAGGAATCATGAATCCGGAATTGAGCCCTGACTCTGCTACAAGAAATTTAGGCAGTCCGCGCTTGCCCGAAAGCAACTGAAAGGTTCTTCGTTCGGAGATATTTCCCAGTTCGGAAAGCGCCAGGCATAAGTAGTCGAGCGCCAAGGCCAAAGGTTCGCCGTGAAAGTTGCCCCCGCTCACAATCAGATTTTCTTCTTCGAAAAGCAGCGGATTGTCGGTTACAGCATTGATTTCATTTTCAAAGACCGAACGCACATGCTCAATTACGGATAGTGCGGCACCATGCACCTGTGGTACACATCGAAATGAATAGGGATCCTGAACAGCCGCTTTTGTGCCTGCGGCAATTTCTGAATCGCTCAGCCATTTCAAAATCCGTGCAGCGCTTTGCTGCTGTCCGGCATGTCTCCGCACCCGATGAATGGCAGGATGAAAGGGCGCTGTGGAAGCATCAAACGCGTCTACAGAGACGGCAGCATTAAAGTCAGCCTGTTGCATCAGCCTTTCTGCCATCAAGAGGGTATAGCAGCCGGTGGCGGTCATAAACTGCGTACCATTGAGCAAAGCCAGACCTTCTTTGGCTTTTAGCCGAATGGGCTTTAAGCCGGCCTGCGCAAGTGCTTCTGCCGCAGGCATTTTTTGTGCCTGGTAAATAACTTCTCCCATGCCGAGCAATGGCAGGCAGAAGTGTGCCAGAGGTGCGAGATCTCCGGACGCACCCAATGAACCGGTATCGTAAACTACGGGGAAAATGCCGGCCTGGTAATGCAAACACATTTGCCGGAGGGTTTCTTCGCTGATGCCTGAATGTCCCTGAGCCAGTCCGTGGATTTTGAAGAGGTACATCAGCCGGACAATGCCTTCATTTATTTCACGTCCCATTCCGCAGGCATGGCTCATGACCAGATTTTCCTGCAGTTGCTCCAGATCGCTTTGGGGTATGACTACATCGCATAGCGCACCGAAGCCCGTGTTGATGCCATAGTAGCGCTGCTCAGGATCTTGCAGTTTATTCTCCAGAAAGGCTCTGTTCCTGCGCACCCTTTCCCACATTTCAGGAGAAAGTTCAATGGATTGCGGGGGCTGTTGATGAAACCGGCGCAGCTGATTCCAGCTAAGGTGCTGATCTAAAACCATATTGTACGGATTCATGAAATGATGGCTAAAAGTTCATCAAATGTATGCGGGCCTGTGGTTTGCCGGCTGCCGGTGTTGCGAAGTCTGAAGCGTTCGCTTGCGGTTTCATCGCTTCCTACTTCCACCAGCCAGGCAATTTGCTTGGCTTCGGTGTATGAGAAATGTTTTTGCTTCTTCACATTGCCCAAAAACATTTCTGCAGCAATTCCACGGCCTCTGCATTCCTGAACACGTGCAAAGGTGTAAGCCTCGGCTTCAGTATCTCTTGGCACCCAGAGGATGCTGATTTCCGATCCTAAACGGGCAGGGAAAAGATTCAGCTCTTCCATGAGATCATAGATGCGTTCTATTCCAAATGATATTCCCACTCCACTCATGTTTTGTCCGCCGAAGAGTTCGGTGAGCTTGTCGTATCTGCCGCCTCCACCCAGTGAGCCTGAGAAGAGCTTCGGATTGCCCACTTCTACAATCATGCCGGTGTAGTAGTCCAGTCCGCGCATGAGTGAGGGATCGATGCGGAGTCCGCTGCCGCCCGCTTGCCTGAATGCCGAATCCATAAAGCGCAGTTCGCTGAGGCCGGTTTTCCCGGCTTCGGTATGCCCGATCAGGCCTTCCAGTTCAATGAATGCTTCTTCTGATTCTCCTCTGCCGGCATTGCAGAATCGCTGAATGAGATCCAGCTGCCCGCGGTTAAATCCGGCTTCGGCCAATTCTCTTTCAATGACTTCCCAACCGGCTTTATCGAGCTTGTCGAGCAGGATGATCATGGTTCCGAATTTGTCGGGCATGTTCAGTGTCTGTGCCAGGGCGTTGATGAGTTGGCGGTGGTTGAGGCGGATGGTGATTTCGTGCGCGGGAGTTTTAAATCCAAGGGCTTCAAAGGCCTGCCGGTATATGAGCAGCAGTTCTACTTCGTTCCAGAGGGAGTTGCTGCCCACGATGTCGGCATCGCACTGGTAGAATTCCTGGTAGCGGCCTTTCTGCGGACGGTCGGCACGCCATACCGGTCCGATGTGATAACGACGAAAAGGAAATTCGATTTCAGACTGGTGTTGCACAACGTAGCGCGCCAGCGGAACGG
>CAZUHX010000027.1:13829-21199 GCA_964620795.1 uncultured Chitinophagaceae bacterium | reverse complement strand
ACCCTGCCTTGATAGATATCTACATTACTCCTGTAGTGAATCACATATTTTCTGGGAAGCCTGACCTGATCTTCGGTTGAGCCGCTGAGAGAAACTGCGGGAGCCAGAATATGAGCCATGGTGAATCCCACTTCATTATACCACTTACCACGGCCCATGAAATTGTTTGAAAGCAGAATTCCTGCATCCAGGTCTCCGGTCATTTTACTGAAAGTACCTTCCCGTCCGAAAGCAGAGGCGCTGCCGCTAATCCCGTAATCCAGATTGAGCTGATCGGTAAAAACCAGTTTGTCCCAGTTAATAGAAATGGTATTGAGATAAGCGCGGAATCCTACCGACAACTTTAATCTGGGAAACTGGTCAGTTTTATATCCGCCGATTTTGGGCAAATGCTGGGCATAGGCAACGCCATAAGTGGTGGTTCTGAGTTGTCCCTGCCCTTCTGTGTTTTGCATGGCATAAGCTCCGACGCCGGCATTGTAATTATACATACCTACAAAACCATCGAACCAGGCATGATAAGTTGACAATGGGCCGGGGAATTTTTGTCCGGGGACATTGGGCCAGAGTGAACGATAGCCGAAATTAAACTGATAGCCTCCATGATGCCCGGTATAAGCCGGATTATAGTAGTTTAGATTCAGATTAGGTTGGGAATACGAAGGATCTTGGGCCTGAAGCTTTTTACCCATGATCAGTAGCAGGATTATTGTGTATCTAAAAATTATTTGCGAATTCATTTTCATATCTCTGAATGAATAAAGATCCAAAGATAATCAAGGCATTGTGCAATCCTTCTAAATCAGAGTAAAAAATGGCATTCATGGCGCAGAAAGTTTTCGTCAATAAAATCCTGATCTTTTGAAGCCGGCTGTGCCATTCCAAATTTCTCTCAGCCTAGCGATGAATTTATCTTCATCTCTTCAAATACAAGCAGCGATGTTTTTTATAAATTACATAATGTCAGCATGTAAACAGCAGGATTGAAATTCATGCCAAAGAATTATATTTGAGAAATGCGAATGGCTAGGCATGTCTGATTTTTTGATCTCATCCGGTTTTGAAACTCTCCCGGGATGCCATTCTTCCGCAGTCCCGATCAAGACGGCGGCAATTCGTGTACAATCATGGATGAGGTTGCTCTTTTTAAGTCTGTTGCTTGGTTTTTTCTTTTGCCCTGCTCATTCCGCCTCAAATCCGGTAACAGATAATCTGATATTCATTGACAGCTCTTTCCGCTCGCTCGAAATCAATGAGTGCTTCGAACTGTATGAAGACAGCAGCCAACTATGGAGAAACAAAGGAATCAGGGCATTTTCAGATAAGCAGGATTTTGAAATATACTGTCGAAGGTTTTTTAAAAAAAGGAGCGATTACCCCTTTGCGCTTCGTTTTAGAATTAAAACCGGAAACATATCCGAAAACGATTTTATACTCGATTTTCAGCATGCCGATATAGATCGTATGCAGTTGATGCTCTGTGGTTCAACGGGCGATACGCTTGTATCCAAATTTCAGGGAGACACCTATCCCTTCACAGATCGCTACATTCAGCATCGCTTTTTTGCATTTCCCATCCGGCTAAGACCGAATAGCGATTATCATTTATACCTGCTGATAAGCAAACCCAGAAAGTTTATCACTACCCGTGTCCTTTTTGCCACAGGTAGTTACTGGAAAGACCATAGTCTGACCATAAACTTCCGCAATGGGATTGTTCTGGGATTGTTTTTCTCGTTCATTACCCTCGGTCTCATTATGTTTTTTATATTATATGAATACATATATGTTTACTATTCTTTGTATGCATTTGCTGTACTCCTGATTCTCTTTTCCATTCATGGCTACAGTTATCAGTTCTTGTTTCCATGCCTGCCTCATTTTCAGCAATATTTTATGATTTTAGTCCAGCTCGCAGGCTTGATTTTTCTTAATCTCTATGCTTTTGAATTTACCGGACTCAATCGGGCAGACCGTCTGGCGGAAAGGTTGAAAAATATATTTATCTTTTTTTATATCTGTTTTGGAATTCTTACATTGTCTTTCATTGGGCATGATTATTCTGCCGATAAGCCTCTAAGCTATCTGCTGCTCATAGTAGAGCTTTTCAATTTTCTGATGCTGTTTTTTTTGCCGCTTCGCCATTATTATGTTCACCGTCAACCGGCATCTCTGGTCTTTATTTTTTCTTTTCTTTTCCCGGGCATCAGTTTGTTGTATTCTACTTTTTCTTTTCTGATACCGGGAGCGCCCTACCTTTTGCTTTCAGACATGCTGCCTCCTTCACTGTTTCTGGAAATGCTGGTGCTCTCTGCATTCATGATCAGCCGGTATAAGTCTATCCTGAGCAGAAAAAAGATCGCTGAATCTGAACTGGAGTCAGAACGGCAGAAAAACCTGGCCGCATACACCGAAGGTCAGGAACAGGAGAAACGAGATCTTGCCCAGTTTCTTCATGATCATCTGGGTTCTCAGCTAGTGCTGGTTCTTCAGCGAATCAGAAGATACCTTACCGAATTTCCTGACGACCGACCTGCGGCAGAATTGCTCTCTGATGCGGAAGAACGGATTAAAGTGGTAAATGCAGAGCTGCGCACGCTCAGTCATCAACTTTTACCCGTCTCTCTCGAAACGCTCTCACTGTCTGAAGCCATGGAACAATTGGGTAAGGAATATTCAGTTCATTTTACAACCCACTTTTTCGATCAGTCCGTCCCTGATTCACTCTCAGTGAATATTCGGCTACAGTTTTACCGGATTCTGCAGGAACTTTTCAAAAACTCACTTTTGCATGGAAAACCCTCCAATGTTTATCTTCAGTTGATTCATGAGGATGGCATTCTTGAGCTTCAGTATGAGGACGACGGCAAGGGTTTTGACCTCAGTCAGTGGCATGCCGGAATCGGTTTTCGGAGTATCAGACTCAGAACCGAACTGCTCCGCGGCAAGCTGCAAATTGAAAGTAGTCCGGGTGAAGGAGTCTGGATTTCTGTTAGAATACCTTTTCCTCAATATCACGGTTTTGGGGATACCACAGACCATTCTTAATGTTTTCCTTTACGGCAGGAAATATGAAAATTCTCATTGCCGATAATCACGAGCTGATACTGGAAAGTATGCGAAGTATGCTGGAAGAGCATTTTTCTCAGGCTAGTCTGCGCAAAGCAACAGACGGAGCCTCAGCATTGGAGGAAGCCCGTAGATTCAGGCCGGATTTGATTATCAGTGATTTTAAAATGCCGGGCCTTAATGGACTGGAGCTTCTAAGTCGCCTGAAGCATGAAGCCTGGAAAGGTAAATTTATTGTTTTGACCATGGTGAATGAATTGATGGTCATTCAGGCTCTGATGGCCATGAAAGCAGATGGAATCATCAGCAAAGAATGTGACAAATCTGAAATTTTGAAAGGCATTGCTGCAGTCCTCAAAGGCGAAACATTTGTTTGCAGTTATACCCAAAGTGTTTTAAAACAGTCGCAGCAACCACAGTCTATAGTTCCTGTTTTGTCCAAGCGCGAACAGGAAGTGCTTCGGTTAATTTGTGAGGAGAAGAAAAATAAAGAGATTGCCGAGGCTCTTCATATTTCAGTTTATACGATTGAATCGCACAAGAAAAATCTCATACGCAAGCTGAATGTAAAGTCAACCGTGGGCCTGGTGAAATATGCCTACGACAGTGGATTGTACGGAGGCATGGCTTCAGACGGCAAAACGGATGGCTGAAAAAGGCTGATGTTACAGGAAATCTAAAAACTGTATGAATATGTTGATCGGTACTATTTTGGAGGGACATTTAAATGAAGCCGTTGAATACCCGCTCGCAAAAAAAATATTATTGTAAATTTCAGACCAACTTCAAACCCCTATTAAAATGTTCAGAACCCTTTTATCTGCTCTTCTCATTTTGTGCCTGACTCATCTCAGTGCCCAGGAAATCAGTCCCAAGATCATTCAGGAAAAACTTGAAGACATAGACTCTCGGTCTACGCAGCTTTTCAGGAAAATTGAACGGCCGCTCTATTCTTCCTACAGTCTGCAGTCTAAATATGCAGGCTATTTCCGCACGGCTACTGCTTTACTTGCAGAGCTTGACGAACTCGAAAAAGGCGCCGGGAAAATTGCCATGGAGTATAGTTCTGACCGTGACTTCTACATTCGTCAGGCCTCTATTCATTTATCTCAGCTGAAAATCAGAAACAACAAGGAAATGTTGTTGTCGCATCTCAAGTTTAGTTCTACGCCTACCGCTTTTGAAGATACCATGGCCGTTTGGGACAGAAAGCTCACCACTCATCTGAAAGATCTGAGGAAAAGCACCGATAAACTGCGGCAAATCGATGCCAATAGCCTCTATGCCGATTTTTTTGAATCTGTAGCCTTGTTTTATGAAGGCAATCGCTCTGCCGCTCTTGAGAAAGTTACCGCTCTGCTGAAGGAGATTGAAACATCTGCAAAAAACAGCCCCAGACAGGACGAGTTGGATCAATTGAGCGGCTTCTGTACTTCTTGGAAAGCTTTCTTTGAATTTGCCGCAGGAAAGTCCAAAGATTTTACCCAAACTCTTCTGGATGTGGTGGCTTCCAAAGGGCCAGCTTCCTCAATCTCCTGGGCCGCCGAAACTAAGCGCTCTTATGATAAGAGTCAGTTTGAAGGCGCAGATCTTTACATCAGAAAGTTTGTTCCCGAAAACAATTCTGTAAACCGCGACTTTCTGGATCCCGAATTTGTGTTTGATTCCAAATTCAGGATAGCTTCCTTCAATCTGCGTGAGGCTTCGGCCAAAGAATTTCCCACTCCCGAAAATGCGGTCGAGCAGCTTCGTTCACTATATGAGCGCTATTCGAAATGGGAACAAGCGCGTTGGGATTATCTGAATCAGCGTTTCTATAAAGATGCCAAAAATGCCAAGGCGCTTTATACTGATCCCAAAACGCTGATGTATCGCATTCAAAACGACAGCAAGGCAAAAATCACAATCAAGCCGCTCAACATCAGCTATTATCTTATGCAAATGACTGAGTTGAATGCTTTGGTTAAACAGGCTACCGTCAATCGGGCTGTATGGAATACCCTCCTGAAAAACAATCCTGATATTCCTTTTTTTAGAATATATCGCATCAAGGCAGATCTTCTTCTTTATCGTCTGGCAGACCGTAATCTTGAATTTTCCAAGGCTTTTGAATACATGAAATTTGCCAACAAAAAGGCCCAGCGCCCAAGCGGAGCGCAAAGTTCAGAATTCAGGGAGCAAATCAGAACTGATTATACCGGAGAAATTCGTTCCGACATACAGTATCTGGAAAAGCTGGTAGGTGATGGCCCGCTATTGATGCTCAGTCGCCTCGAAATCGCTCAGATTCTGGAAGCGGCAGATGGAGCCAAGGGCCAGGTTCCCGCCATGCGGCAGAAGATTTCTCCGGAGATGATGATTGAAAACCAAAAGCCGGAGATGTACCTTAAAGCAGCTGAACTGGTGAGCGATTTCAATGGCGGCCGCATTGATAGCAAGGAATACAGAGAATTGCTGAATGAGCTTTCCGACTATGAATATGCATCAGGTCTGGTCAATACCCTCAGGTCACGTACGGCTTTTCGGAAGGAGCTGACCGAAACCATTGGCAAGATGAAAAAGAAACCTACGCTGCCGCCATATTTGCCGGAGTACGTCATGCCACTGATGTCTTTCCCCAAAGAAATCCGCTGCAGTTATGTGTCTGAACCTCCGATCTATATTCCCTCGAGCATCAGGCAAACGCTGGAAGGTGTTGCCTCTCAATACTTCAGGCTCGCTATCCTTCCGGCCCTCGATATGACCAACAGAGCCGAAAGCTACCGCAATTCCATCACCGATATGTTTTATACTTCCATCTTTGAAACCCGTCGTTTCAGCCTGATGGACAGAATGGAAGTGACCCGTGTTCAGGATAAACTTTCACAGAGCATCCAGGAAAAACTGATCGATCGCATGGGAGCACAGTCGGCAACTACAGATACCGCCAAGGCAGCTGAGACGAACTCGGGAGTCGTCAGTAAGAAGGAAGAAATGGATCTGCTCAATAAGCTTTTTCAAAAGAACGATGCAAGTCAGCAGGAATACAAAACCATTGCTTCTCAGCTACGGAACAATGCAGAAGGTGTGTTGCTGCTATACATCACCAACGATTTGAAATCGGTTGACGGTTATGGCGGCAAAGTGGGAATTGATTACCGTATCATTTCTACTCAAACCAATGATGTGTTGTTTGCAGGTCACAAAGACATTGGCTACAATTTCGACCGCAAAACGGAGACGCTTCTGTTTAATCGGGATGATGTAAATGCAGTGGCCGACGAAATCAAAATGAAATTTCCCAATCCCGATCTTCAGGAAAACCTAAAAATTGTGGCGCGTCGCGGAAACAGAATCATTGTGAATGCCGGAAAAAATCAGAATATCACTGCAGGCCTCGAAGGTTTCGTTCTTAAGCTCGACGGTGATCTGAGCGGCAGTCAGGTGATACGCTATCGCGCGGAGTTTATCGTGAAGGATGTGTTCAGCGATACTTTCAGCGCGGAACTGATTTCTGATAAAGATCCGAAGCAACTTCGTACAGAGATCAATGCCACCATCGAAACGGGCGAACCGGTTAAGATGAAGTAACAGGCCGGATTTAAACTCAGCTCAAAGCTGTATTCCAATAGTCAGGGATTGCAGTTTCCGCAAAAGCCGGGATCTTCTGATGTCTTGCCGTCGGGTCTCGGTTTATGTTCCTTTTTACCGCATCCCTGGCATTCGTAAACCAGGGTTTGAACGGATTCTGTCGGGCTGCCGCAAAGACTGCAGGGGAGACCCTTTAAAACATCTTTTAGGCCATAACCGGGCCTACCGCAACTGCCACATACCGATAAAACAAGCTCAATGAGCTTTTGCCCTGCCTCGCCGATCACTTCTTTTCGGGTAGGATTTCTCATAGCCCTCATATCGGTCATCACCCATACTGCCTTTTCTTGTTTTTTCATCTGCCGGAACACCGTCAGCAAAGCTTGCTCACTTTCAAAATCTTTATATACTTCCACCGGATTTTCTCGTCGTTCACGCAGAATCAGGCCATGTGCGGGAAAACCTTTTTGCCGGGCAAACAGAAGAAGCTCTTCCTCTGAATCTACTTTGGTTTCTCCGTAATTGGTTTTCATACTGAGTACACTTACTGCAATCTCCAGCCGGTGTTGGAGGTCCATCAGCATGAGCCACTCTTCATCAGCTGCTGCAAAAGCCAATTGAGGATGGGCGCCAAAACTACCCTCACTTCCAACCACCAGATCCATTCCACTTTCCTCGAGCGCGGTCATACACTTCATGCGCAGTGTTTCAGGTGCACTGCCCGGCCTTTG
>CAZUHX010000027.1:0-13819 GCA_964620795.1 uncultured Chitinophagaceae bacterium | reverse complement strand
AAACGGTCGCTGTCGAAATCGGGAAGAACTCGGCAGTGCACTCCCAGAGCCTGCTCCAGTAGTGGCGCCAGCTGCTGCTCCTTGCCGTGGCGTGTAGCGATCAGCAATTCACGCCCTACAAAAAAATGTCTTCCGTTCACGTCCGAAAATTAGAACGGAATCACTACATATGCTTGCCTTATCTTTGCAGAGTGATACAGATAGATTCCCTTCAATTGCCCGAACGCCCGCTCCTGTTGGCGCCCATGGAAGATGTAAGCGATCCTCCCTTCCGGCGCTTGTGCAGAAAGCACGGAGCCGACATGCTATACACCGAGTTTATTTCTGCCGACGGACTCATCCGCGATGCCGATAAAAGCGTAAAGAAACTAGACATCTTTCCCGACGAGCGCCCGGTGGGAATACAGATATTCGGAGGGGATCAGGACGCCATGGTGCGCAGTGCAGAAATTGTGGAGCGTGCCGGGCCTGAGCTGCTCGATATCAATTACGGCTGTCCGGTCAAGAATGTAGTATGCCGTGGAGCCGGATCGGGAATATTGAAAGACATTGATAAAATGGTGAGTCTCACTGCTTCTATTGTGAAGGCCACCAACTTGCCGGTAACCGTCAAAACCCGTCTGGGCTGGGACGATCAGAGCATACGAATAGTGGAAGTGGCGGAGCGCTTGCAGGACGTTGGCATTCAGGCACTTTCAGTTCATTGTCGCACCCGTCATCAGATGTACAAGGGCAGTGCCGACTGGAGCTGGATTGCCAGAATAAAGGAAAATCAGAGGATACGTATTCCCATTTTCGGAAACGGAGATGTAGATACGCCCGAGAAAGCGCTGAGCATGCTCAATGATTATGGAGCCGACGGCGTCATGATTGGAAGGGCGGCGATTGGATATCCTTTTGTGTTTCGAGAGATAAGACATTTCTTAAATACGGGAGAGCATCTGCCTCCTCCGGGACTGGACGAGCGGCTGGATGCCTGCCTGGAGCATCTTCATCATTCGCTGGAGTGGAAAGGTTTGAGATTAGGTATCCTTGAAATGAGAAGACACTATGGACCGTATTTTTCAGGACTTCCGCAGGTAAAGCAGTTTCGTTCGCAACTGGTGCAGGCCGAGGAGCCGGCGCTTATTGAAGCAGTGCTTGAAGAGATGAAAGTCTATTACCGCGGTATCGAGCTGGAGCCCCAGCCGCGCGAGTCCTCCTCATATGCGGGTATGGACTGAGCCCGGGCATTTGGAAAAAAGGCAGACAAAAAACAAGTAAGGAAGAATTATTGCTTTTTGAATTCAGAGAACTAAAGCCTCCTGAATGAAGTTGGGGTTTTGTTACCAGGCTGTCTTAAAATGGGTGAGGAGCAAATTTAGGCAGTGTAATCAATACCGGGGAAAGACATCTTGCCTCGAGGAGTGCAAATTACCGGAATGATCACAATTGGCGGAGTGAAATATGGCTGGAATTGGAGTCAGTAGCTTCCGCGCAGAGAAAAACCGGCTTGAAGATGCTAATCAATTTGAAGTTGAATCAGAACTGCCAGCAGTATCTAAAATAATGAATCAGGCTCGGCTCTGAGTTCATGACAGCGGGGTATAACCGGACGGAATTTTATATATAATTTATAATATAATAATAAAAATATTTTTATATAAACACAAAACAACAAACTTCAGACAGCTTTGATCAGGTACAAGAGTGTTTTTTATTTCAAAAACTATGATTGATAGAAATGCTTAAATACAACAAATTTATTTATTTGTAATGGCTCACTTATGCTTTGAATCCATATCTTTAGCCATGTTTTTATGCAACTTTGCCTGATATAACAAATTGAATATGGCCATTTTCCTCTCCCGTCTTATTTTTTGGATCTTCGGATGGACGCTGGACGATAAGCTTAAAGCCGATTTTCGCCGCTGTGTGATGATTGCAGCTCCGCATACAAGCAACTGGGATTTTATTTTTGCCCGGGCTGCATTTTTTCAAATGGGTATTCCTGTGCGCTTTACGGTGAAAAAGGAGTGGGTTCGTTTCCCTCTTGGCGGACTATTCAGGGCCATGGGAGCCATCGCTATAGATCGCAGTCCTAAGAAGCCGGGTGATCCTCGTCCGAGCATGGTAGAGTCTATGATCCGATTGTTTGAAGAAAACAAGGAATTGGTGGTGCTGGTCACGCCTGAAGGCACGCGCTCATATCGCGAAAAGTGGAAAAGTGGTTTCTATCATGTTGCGGTGGGCGCGGGAGTGCCTATTGCCCTGGGATATCTTGATTTTGGAAAGAAATGCGCCGGAGTGGGTAAGATCATCTATCCGAGCGGGGATATGGAGAAAGATATGCGTGAGATCATGGACTTTTACAAGAACATTCAGCCGAAGCATCCTGAAAAGTTTTCTCTCGACAAAGATTACGCCTAGCGATTTCTCTTTCTTTTTATGCCGGCCTCCTGCACAGGTCTGATCATTTCAGGGAAAAGAAAAGAGTAAAAGAATGCGTTGCGGATCTTTTCGTCCGGTACTTCTGTTCTGCCATGAACACTCATGACTACATAAAAGTTGGGATTAGCCCAGGCCTGGATGGCAAACAGCATGCCTTCCTCATCGCGCCAGAATTCACTGATTCCTGAGTATTGCAGATCCTTCTCGCCGAGCTGATTAATTTTTCGACCCTGAGCTTCTAATATTTTCCACTCTTGCTTGAGGCCTTCGAGATATTGTTGCAAAAAGATTCCATGTTCCGTGCGTCCTCTGCCCATTGCCGATGAAAGTTTTTGAATGGCCAGAGAGAAATAGAAATTATTTGACTGTGTTCGTGCCAGATAGAGTGTAGATCCGTCATCTCCCGTTTGCACGTTAATATCACCAGGCGGTTCGGGAAAGGAGGCCGCACAGCCGCTGCTGCCAATGCTGTAGGGTTTAAACTGTATGGCTGTTTTTTGAAAGTCTTGTGCAATGAGTTTGTAACTGCTCAATAAAAAGATGAGCAAGGCACACCGGCAACAAAACATCCGGCTCATGGTATTAATTCCGGTTCGATACTGATGCCTACATTTTGGATGTGGGGTAAAGGGTTTTCGCGCATATCTTGCGCAACACGAAATATGTAGGTTCCTTTAAAGGGGAAACGGGCGTGTTCCTGAATGAGTATTTTGAGATCGCAATGATCGCCGAGGCAGTCGCCATACCAGTTTCCTGCTGCATCGCAAAACTGCAGATTGATGCGCTTATCGGTTGTAGAATTGTCTGGCATCACCGTGCTGATTTTGACCCAGAGGTTTCGCCATTCAAAAAGCGGGGAATGTCGGAAATGGAGGTAGATGCGATATCGTCCTGATGTGTCTTCCACATCAGCGGAAAATGATTTTACGGCTTGCCATTCCCAACGGTTTTTATCAACCGGCTGGTTTTCATCAAGCAGGTTTTTGCTGCTGCAGGCCCCAAAGAGAAAGGGAATACAGATCAGAAACAGTCTGCCGATCAATGCACTCATGAGGGTTTCTTTTTCGGTCCGCCGGACTGAGGGCCTTTGTTTTGAGGTTTGCGGCGTTTTTTGTTGCGGTTCTTCTCTTCCAGTGAAGCCAGGCTAACCTGCCCTACAAGGTCGTCGTGTCTTGATTCGTCCACTTCTTCTTCTACCTGAGAAAAGACCAGCAGACTTTGTGGTTTACGGCCTTGTTTATTCATCTTAACGATTTCCCGGGCGTCTTTGGCGAGGACTTTGAAGAATGTTCCGCGCTTGTCTTCGTATTCGTACCAAAGGAGTTGCTTAAGGATTTCTGTTTTACGGAGGATTCCTGTTCCTTCTTCTGTTTCGAGTTTTTCGTGATGCCTCGGCATGGACTTGAGGGCATCGTTGTAGGTATCGAGTTCGTAGTTCAGGCAGCATTTGAGGCGACCGCACTGACCGCTGAGTTTATCGGTATTGATGGCCAGATTCTGGTAGCGGACTGTCTGGGTAGTAACTGATTTAAAGTCGGTGAGCCAGGTAGAGCAACAAAGTTCCCGGCCGCAAGTACCTATTCCGCCGAGCCGGGCTGCTTCCTGCCTGGCGCCAATTTGGCGCATTTCAATTTTGGTGCGGAATTCGCGGGCAAAAACTTTAACGAGTTCGCGGAAGTCAACGCGATCGTCGGCAGTATAGAAGACTGTTACTTTTTTGCCATCGCCTTGAAACTCAATATCGCCGATTTTCATTTCAAGTCCGAGGCTTCTTGACACAGCCCTTGCGCGAACGAGTATTTCAGCTTCGGAAGCACGCAGTTCCCTGAGGAGTTGAATTTCCTGTTCGTCGGCAAGGCGGAGTAATCCGCGGATGGTATCATCGCGTTCGGTGATGTGTTTTTTCTTCATCTGCGCTCTCACCAGCTCGCCCTGAAGGCTTACTTCACCTATGTCGAAGCCTTGGGCGGCTTCTACGACCACCAATTGACCTTTGAACAATTCAAGAGCTTCTGTATTACGGTAAAATCCTTTGCGGGATCCGTTCTTGAAACTTACTTCTACAATGCCAAACTGTTCGTTGGCGGTTAACGGTAAACCGGAAAACCAATCGAAGGTATTCAGGCGGTTACATCCACCGCTTGAGCACCCTCCCGATCCGGAGCCACATCCTGCACATCCTCCCATATACTGATTGAATAAAGGGCTAAGATAACAATCGCTTCGGATTTCAGGCCGTCTTGTAAGAATGGATGGTTCTGGCCCATTGAAAACTGGAAGCTGTAAAGGCGATGCGTGCGTTGGCGTTTCTTTCTAGGGCATAATGCAGCTGCTGAAGCATTTCTGCTGTGCGGCGGCTTAGTTCGGGACCGGCAATCGCTATCCAGCGTTCGGGCACGGAAGTTGTTTCAGGTCCTGTTTTCATATGTGCGTGGAATCCGTTCTGCACCAACCGGATTCCGAAACGAAGGCAGCCTTTTTGTTGTTCAAGAGGCATTTTGGTAAGCTGATCGAGGTAGGCGTAAAGATCAGCCCAGGCGGTGGGGTCGGCATCGAAGACCAATCGCATTACGGACTGCATCCATCTGATGAACCAGGAGGAGAGATCGTCTTCGTTCTCCCTGAGCAGTGTTTGAAGTTCATTTAAATCTCCCTCGCTTAGCTCAGCAAGCTGACGTGCACGCTGCGGCTTCAGAGAGCCGCCGGCTTCAGATTCGAGCCAAGAGCTGAGTTGATCTTCAGACAGTGGAGGAAACTTATAGACCTGAACACGGGATATAACGGTGGGCAGGATTTCTTCCATCTGATCTGTGATGAGGAAAAACAAGGTGTTTTCGGTAGGTTCTTCGATCACTTTTAGCAGACGGTTGGCTTCCAGCTGCAGCTTTTCTGCTTGCCATACCAGCTGAATTTTGAATTTGCCTTCCCCGGTTCGAAGAGAAAGACGCTGTAGGATGTTTCGGGTTTCCTGGGCGGTGATTTTACCCTGTTGTTTGTCTGCCTCCATCACTTCAAGCCAGGTTTGGATGGTGGCATAAGGGTTGCCAAGTACCATTTCTCTCCATTCGCTGAGCCATGAATCTGAGACCATGGTTTCTGACTTGAGCTTTTTCTTTCCTGAAGTTACCGGAAATGCCAGATGCAGGTCGGGATGGATGAGTTTGCTGCATTTGCGGCATGCGGCACATTGGCCGCAGGAATCGTCAGGCAGAGGTTCTTCACACTGGAGGAACTGTATCATGGCCAGCGCGGTGGCCAGGGTCCCGTATCCCGCCTTTCCGCTGAAAAGTACAGCATGGGGGAAACGACCGAGTCGTGCTGACTGCAACAATTGTTGTTTTACGGCATCGGGGCACAAAATATCGGCAAATCGCATCTCAGGGTCTGAATTGGTTGAGGGTTTCGCAGAGGTAATCTACTTCATCTTCCCGAAGGAATGGATGCAAGGGCAAACTTAAACATTCCTCGGCCCATCTTTCAGCAACGGGAAAGTCGCCCTTGCGGTGGCCGAATGTTGAGAATACAGGCTGCAGATGACAAGGAAGAGGGTAGTGAATCAGGCTTTGAATGCCTGCTGTTTCCAGATAGTTGATCAGGGCAAGGCGATGAGGCGTTCTGATCACAAAAAGATGCCAGACGTGGCTTTCCGGGATCAGGGGCATTTCCGGCATGCGCAGAAATTCATTGCTAATCCTTTGAATGTAAAGAGAGGCCAGCTTTCGCCGCTCCAGGTTTCGCTGATCCAGTTTTTCAAGGGCAACCCCCAGTAGGGCCGCCTGAATGGAGTGCAGCCGATGATTGGAGCCGGGCAGCTCATGCATATAACGGCTGCTACGCCCATAGTCGCGCCACTGAAGCATAAGTCTGTGCAAGGATTCTGATTGGCAGGTCAGTCCACCACCCTCACCGAAAGAGCCCAGGTTTTTGGTGGGATAAAAGCTAAAACAGCCGGCATCTCCAAAGCTTCCGGCTTTGTTGCCATATTCATCAAGCGCGCCATGGGCCTGGGCTGCATCTTCAATCAGGAATAGGTGGTAGCGCTTGCAGTAGTCTCTGAGTGCACTGATGTCGCAAAGTTTGCCGTAAAGATGAACTGCAATGAGTGCCTTGACGGCCGGTCCGGGAGCCGGAAGTTTTTGGGCATCGATGTTTCCCCAACTTTCGTCGGTATCCACAAAAACAGGTTTTGCTCCGGCATGAACCACCGCTAGAGCGGTGGCGATGAAGGTGTGGGCGGGAACGAGAACCTCATGTCCAGGGCCTATACCCAGCGATTGCAGGGCAATCTGCAAGGCAGCGGAGCCGGTTGAAACACCTGCAGCGAAGCGTGTTCCGCAGTATTTGGCGAATTTTGATTCAAAACTTTCTACCTCAGCCCCTCCTGAGTATTGGGCAGAACGCAGTACCTCCAGGGCTTTTTGCTCCAGTTCCGGGGCGCTGTCGAGAAACTGACGATCGAGAGCGGAAAACTTGATTTTCATGCCGCAGGCATTTCTGATTATATTGCGAAGATATGGCTACTTACTGCCACATTCTGAACCCCGTAAATGTATCTGAAAATTCGGATTTGTATGTGGCGCAGCCCATTACATTTGCCTCGGTTCGCAAGGCTCTTGAATACAGTCGCGGAAAGGTAGAGGTTGAGGTGGTTACGACACAATTTCCGGAAGACCACCCAGTGATTCCGGATTTTTGCAGGGTGCTGCCTGATCTTGACCGTTCGGTTCTTGATACAGGTAAATTCAATACGCCGCGCAAGTTGCCGCTCATCGGCGACATTTTAATTCGGGCCTGGCAGCACAGTAACGCAGACTATGTGATCTATACCAATATGGATATCGGTTTACTTCCTCATGTGTATGAACTCACCGATTATCATTTAAAGGCAGGTGCTGCTTCACTTTGCATTAATAGACGCAGGTTGCAGAAAAAATACACCAAAGCTGAAGAATTGCCTCTGATGTATGCGGACTACGGCCGTGCGCATCCCGGCTACGACTATTTTGTGTTTCGCAGGGAGTTGATTCCTCATATGGTATTGGGGAATATATGTTTGGGAATTCCTTTCATAGAGATAGGATTGATTCACAATATGATGGCTTTGGCGGGAGAAGTTAAAGTCCTTGAGCATGAGCATGCCACGTTTCACATTGGGCTGGAAGTGCTGCCACCGGTGAATCCTGAATACTATTGGCACAATCGGAATGAATTTGAAAAAAAGGTATTTCCGGCATTGCGCAATCGCATAGATGCCCGGCGATACCCTCATTATCTTCAGCCGTTATGGAAGCGCATGCTCAAATATGGACTGAATCCCAATTTTCGATTCCATGTTGCTGCGGAAATGGAAGGGCAGGATTTGAAAAGAAGGTTACTTTTTTATTTACAGGAGTTGCGGTTTGGACTTCTTGAGAGACTTAAATAAGCCTAACATTCCAGCCGGTCATATTTCCGGATTTTATATGTAAGAGTACTTCTTTATCAATTGAATCGTCCGGCTTTAGAATCACCGTGCCGTTTGTGCCGAATCTGCGGGATGCGTAAGAGCGCAGCCGTTCTGCTTCTTTGAAGTAATCGGCTCTCTTTAGCCGGTATTCAAAGCCCATTCCAAGTTCAATTTTTTTGATGCGGCAAAAACCTAGTGCGGTATTATACTGATGGGCTCTGCTGTTGTTGCCCCGCACTTTGGCATATACATTCTGAAGATTCATGGGGCCGAATAAAAAATCGAGCATACAAAGCGAAGCGCAGACCGGCACTTCGGTGGAGAGGAAGCGGTCTTCGTAAATGAAAAGGCCGGTAAATGCAGTTCCTGCTTCGCGATCTACAGAAGAGGCATTGATTAAGCCGACAGCTTCGTTCTCAACGAGAATCAGGAAGAAGTGGTTGCTGGGATTATTGATGGAATGAAACCAGCTGAGTTGCATTTCGGGAGTGATTGATCCCTGATGGAACATGAAGCGGGAGATTTTGTCTTCATTTCTCCATTGGCGCAATTTTTCAATTTCAGATTCCTGAAGGCGGCGAAGACTGATGCCGTAGCGTTGGAGTTCCATGAAATGCTAAAGTAATTGAAATCGCCGGCTGATCAGCTGACTGCATTTCTGCAAATGGATTAGGTTTGTAAAAATTTTAATCAAATGAATCCCAAAGGAATGCTTTCATGCCTGCTATTTGCGGCTTTATTAAGTTCGGCTACAGCTCAGACATCACAACCTACTTTAGCAGCCGGAAATGCAAAACAAACAGTATCTGCTACTCCCGCAGTTGTTGCCAAGTCAGCTCCGGTTAAGGTAGAAAAGAAAACAAAGAGTGTTTATTCGGTTTTTCGCTTCCAGTTTGACGAAAAAGGTTTTGTGGTTATGGCCGAGCCAGATATCCGGTTTCAAGAACAGGCCAAGGTTGCGCTGGAGAAAGCTAAAGTTAATGGTTCTGAGTCTCAGTTTGAGATATTGCAGACCATACTCAACGGGAATACGGATTTGGCTTCACTGCTCAATGCCTATGCCGAGTTGGGTTATGAACTGGAGCAGATCATACAGCCGGGACTAGCAGACGCCAAAACGTTTACATTGATTTTCAGTACGGGAGATTGATTTTATGGTTGACGATATTGAAGCCGGAATCGCCTTGCGATTCCGGCTTTTCATTTTGCGGTGTGGCAGTTGATTTATGCTATACCGGAGTCTAAAGAGATTTATTCCTCAAGATTTTTGGGATAAGCCTGCAGATGCCGGCACAGACAAAGGGTTGCGACAGGGATTGAAGGGGCAGGCGAAGCCGGGTTGCGGCCATGAGGATGCGCAGCGCGCTGCGCATCCTCATGGCCGCAACGGAACCCCCGCAAAGCCCGGCCGGGGGAGGCCTTATTCTTGTGGCGGTGACAGAGATTTCAGCTTGCGAGGCCTATCCCCGGGTCGCCATTCTGTCTTCATTTGTACACTTATTCGGCCTATTCACAAAATGAATGGAGATAAGAGAACCGGTTATTTTGGTTCAGGGCAATGGCCGGCCTTTACTTTTGTTGCGATGGGGAAAGTGATCAGCATCGGATTGATGGGTGTGGGGCATCTGGGCCGGATTCATGCGCGGCTGCTTGGAGAAATGGAAGGATTTGCGCTTCAGGGTTTTTATGATCCCGACGATGCGAATGCGGCTTTGGCGACCGAGATGGGGCTGAAGCGTTTTTCGACAGCTGAGGAGTTGGTTGAGCAGTGTGAGGCGATTGATATTGTTTCGGTAACCACAGCACATTTTGCGAATGCAGCGCTGGCCATCCGGAAGTTCAGACATGTGTTTATAGAAAAGCCCCTCACGGCAAGTCTGAGGGAGGCTCGTCAATTGCTCACGCTGGCGGCGGAGGCGAGAATTAAGGCGATGGTTGGACACATTGAGCGTTTTAACCCTGCTTTTTCGGCTGTGGATACTTCATTGTTGCGGCCGATGTTTATTGAAGGGCATCGTTTGGCGCAGTTTAATGTCAGGGGTACAGATGTATCGGTGATCATGGATCTGATGATTCACGATATTGATATTGTATTGAGTCTGGTGAAGGCCAATGTAAAGAGGATATCAGCCAGCGGGGTGGCTATTGTGAGTCAGACGCCGGACATAGCCAATGCCAGAATTGAATTTGATAATGGTTGTGTAGCCAATCTTACGGCCAGTCGCATCTCGGTAAAAAACATGCGAAAGCTGCGTGTGTTTGATGCCGGATCGTATGTTTCCATGGATTTCCTCGAGCGGCAGTCGGAGATTTTTCGCATGTCTGACGAGAAGTTTTCGGGAGGTCTGGAGATTCCTGTTGCTGGCGGTGCGAGCCGTTATTTGCACATGGAGACCGTAGGAGATCCCGGGGGTAATGCGCTGAAGGCAGAGTTGGAGCATTTCAGAGATGCCATACTTGAGGATAAGCCTGTGCCCGTCAGTTTGCAGGACGGAGATGCTGCAATGGTCATTGCTCAGCAGATTGCGGAAAAGATTAATCAGCGATTTGCTGAGAATAAGTCTGTGCTACCTGATTTTTGATGACATTTGTCTCAGTTGGTTTTCTTTGCAATAAATCCGGCAGTTGCCGTTATCAGAGCTCATGATCAATTTTTTATTTTTTATTTTATGTTTTCTTGCTTTGCCGGCCTGCAAGCCACTTCCCAATGATGGCATTCCTGTTTATCTGTCGGTAGATTCAGCCCGTTTGGAGACGACTCCTTCTCAGGGGGCATCAACTCATCGGATAAGTGATCTGTGGGTAGAAGCCGGGCCTGAAAATCTGGGGGTATATGAAATGCCATGTCGGTTTCCTGTACTGCGGGAAGGAATGGTTAATCTGGTTTTGAATCCCGGCATTCTCAAAGACGGGCAGAACAATCAGCGAATTGTGTATCCCTTTTATACGCCTTATCTGACGACGGTTGAAATGCGGAGGGGAGAGGCGTTGAAGCTGAATCCGGTTTTTCGTTACAAGGATGGGATCAATTTCCCCTTAAATGAGTCTTTTGAAACGGGGAATGCCTTTGTGGGTCTTGACCGAAGTTCGGCAGACTCATTGGTAATTTCGGGGAGCAGTTCCGGTGTTATGTTCCTTTCAGAATCAGACAGCCTGAAAGAAGCTGTATTGGGGACAGTACTATCGCTGCCTGCAGGGAGTCAGATTTTTCTGGAGATGGATTATAAATCAAATGTTTTCTTTACGGTTGGTGTTCTGGGAGTAACAGGTACGTTTGTAAACCGATTCCCTAAAATTATCGTGGCCCCCAAGAGTAGTCCTAACAAGATATATATCGAAATCAGCAATGAGGTAGGATTACTGGCCACGCCCAAGTACAATTTGTATTTGCAGGTACAGAAGCCTGCAGGAAGTACGGCATGGGTAAGCCTCGATAATGTACGTATTCTTCACTTTTAGTGCAGGATGAAAGGAAGAAGAATATTTGCCTATGCCTATTTGCCCGGAGATTACGTTTCCGGAATTATATCATGGGTCTTATTATATTATTTTCGTAAATTTATTATTGAAGATCAGCCAATGAGTTTCGGACTTCCACTGGAGGACCGCAAGTTTTATTTGGGACTGGTAATGATACCTGCTGCCTGGTGTTTGTTGCATTATCTGAGTGGAACCTACACTGATTTATTTAGAAAATCGCGTCTGCGTGATTTGTTTCACAGCCTGGGTGTGAGCATAGTAGGTTCACTGATTTTGTTTTTCAGCCTGTTGCTTGACGATTTAGTGAGGGGGTATGCTGACTATTATCTGACTTTGCTATTGCTTATGGTTTCTCACTTCATGTTTACCTATGGGTTTCGGTTGATTTGGCTTCAGTGGGCCAAGCGTAAGCTGGCAAGAGGGGATGTTGGGTTTAATACACTGGTGCTGGGAACTGCAGCTGAGATGGAAGTGTGCCTAAAAGCTTTGCAGAATCAGGATTTGAGTCCCGGTACACGGGTGATGGCGAAGGCTTTATGGCGTGAGAAATCTGCCCTGGGTCTTTGCGGTATCAATTCTTCGGAAGAACTACCCAATCTTGTGAACGAATACTCTATAGAAGAGGTAGTTCTTGCACTTCCGTCGAGCAGCCATCAGGATTTGAATGACATCATAAATCGACTTGCCGATCGTGAGGTATGGATTAAGATTGTTCCCGACATGTATGATATTTTATCCGGAACAGCCCGGCTTCATCACGTGGTAGGAGATGCTTTCATAGAGATTCCTCCCCGTGTATTGAAGGAGTGGCAGCGCATCAGCAAGCGCTGGTTTGATATGGTATTTTCCTTGATTGCTCTTATTTTTTTGCTTCCTGTATTTGTTCTGGTGGCATTGCTGATCAGGTTGGAAGGTTCGGGACCTATATTTTACCGGCAGGAGCGACTGGGTCAGTACGGGAGACCATTTCGCATCATCAAATTCAGGTCTATGACGGTTGATGCTGAGAAGTCGGGACCTGCTCTAAGTTCAGATGGAGACCAACGTATTACGCGCACGGGGAAGTGGATGCGCAAATATCGGATTGATGAACTGCCGCAGTTCATCAATGTGCTAAAAGGGGAAATGAGTATTGTGGGTCCGCGTGCCGAGCGCAAGTATTATGCCGATCAGATCCTTGCTGTTGCTCCATATTACACCTATGTTTTGCGGGTTCAGCCGGGTATTACATCCCTGGGTATGGTGAAATATGGATACGCATCAAATGTTGAGGAGATGGTAAGGCGGTTAAGGTATGATATATTATACATGGAAAACATGGGTTTTCTGATGGATTTTAAGATCTTGATATATACTGTTCGCACTGTATTGGGCGGAAAGGGGAAGTAGTATTTCCAATTGTTTCAATCAGTATTTATTTATAAAACTTGGCAAGATGCCGGGTGTATTCATGCTGTACAACAGGCTGATTATTTAATTGGCAAGTAGCCGGTTTTAGGAGTAAGTTGGCTTAACACTTAGTCAGTTATAGATAAATATATATGTATTTATGTTTTCTCGGCTTTAATTCCAGTGTGTGATTTAAAAAAAGATAACCGATTTCAGGTCAAAGTTGTGACATGAAAACAATTCATTCGAGAGGTATAATGGAATTGAAGAGGAACATCTTTTGAAAAATACCGAGTGCCTGAGCAGTTTGCACTGCGGTTGGCAATTAAAATTCTGAATTACTTAAGCGAAGTGATTTTGTTTTTAATTCAAAATGGAGTGCAGAGATAATACTTTAATACGAGGAGTCTGATGAAGTGGGGTGTTGTTCTGCAGTGCTAAGCGTTTTTCTTGTGCTGCCCGATAAATTAAATATAGAGATAAAATGTTGAATTGATCAGTTTGCTGGAGTTGTTTTTGGCTCGTCGGGCTAAGCGTTTTTCTTGTTTAGCTCTGACAAATAAATGTAGTAAATAAGTGGGTAAAAAAGCCGGTATACGAGAATTGGAAATAAACGTTTGTAAACGTTTTTCTCATGTTGCTTGGTAAATCAAAAATAAGATAATAATGTCTTTTTGAGGAGTTGTGTGCAGTTGGGAATTGTATTGTGTGCTAAGCGTTTTTCTTGTGCTGCCTGTTAAATTAAAAATAGAGAGAAAATATTGATTAGAAGAGTTTGCTGGAGTTGAGCGTTGCTCTGTAGTGCTAAGCGTTTTTTTATGCTGACCGGTAAATTAAATATAGAGAAAAAATGGTGATTTGATGAGTATACTGGAATTGGGCGTTATTATGGTGTGCTAAGCGTTTTTCTCGTACTGCCCGGTAAATTAAATATAGAGAGAAAATATTGATTAGAAGAGTTTGCTGGAGTTGGACGTTGCTCTGCAGTGCTAAGCGTTTTTCTTATGCTGCCCGGAAAATTAAATATAGAGAAAAAATGGTGGTTTGATGAGTATACTGGAATTGGGCGTTATT
>CAZUHX010000026.1:5506-21989 GCA_964620795.1 uncultured Chitinophagaceae bacterium | reverse complement strand
TCACAACCTTCCCGACCACGTTTATTTCAACCATGCCCAGCACGTGAACGCAGGCAAAGTGGCTTGCCAGACTTGCCACGGACCGGTTGAAACCATGGAGGAAGTTTATCAGTATTCGCCTCTTTCTATGGGCTGGTGTATCAATTGCCACCGCCAGACAGAAGTGCAGTTTGCTTCCAATAACTATTACAGCGTTTATGAGAAGCTGCACAACGACCTCAAAAACAAGAAACTCGACAAGGTAACCGTAGAGACCATCGGCGGTACCGAATGTCAGAAGTGTCACTATTAATCCAACCAATATCCCATACAATCTGAATATGGCAGAAAAAATATACTGGAAAGGCTTAGAGGAAAAGGAGCAGAATCCCGAATTCATTGCTGCAGCCTCAAAGGAATTCTCCGACGAATTGCCGGTGCTTCGCTCTGTTAGTGAAACCATCAGCACCAAATCAAACGCAAGTCGTCGCGACTTCCTCAAGATGTTGGGCTTTAGCGTGACCGCAGCTACCATTGCAGCCAGCTGCGAAATGCCGGTGCGCAAGTCAATCCCCTATATCTGGAAGCCGGAAGAACTGGTACCCGGTGTAGCCAGTTACTACGCAACCGTTTACGCCAAAGGCGGAGACTATTGCGCAGTAATGATGAAGGCTCGCGAAGGCCGTCCCATCAAGGTGGAAGGCAATAAGCTTTCATCTGTAACCAAAGGTGGAACCAACGCGCGCGCTCAGGCATCCGTGCTGTCTCTCTATGATGGAGCCAGATACAAGAATCCTGTCCGTGCCAAAGAAAACATCAGCTGGGAAAAGGCCGATGCGGAAATCGGCGCTAAATTGAATGAGATCAAGGCATCAGGCGGCAAAATCGCGCTCATTACTTCATCTGTTTTCAGCCCAAGTGCTCAGGCTTCCATCAATGCATTCAAAGCGGCTTTCCCGGTAGATCACATTGAATATGATGCCATCAGCTACTCTGGAATGCTGGATGCCAATGCACAGACATTTGGAGTTCGTGCACTTCCCGAATATCATTTTGACAAAGCCGAAGTAATCGTTGGAATTGGCTGCGACTTCCTCGGAAGCTGGCTCAATCCGGTAGAGTTCTCTGCCGACTGGGCCGTAAATCGCCGTGTGAACCGCGATCACCGCAAGATGAGCCGTCACTACCAGATCGAGGCCATTCCTACCATCACCGGTTTTAAAGCCGATACGAGAATTCCGGTTAAACCGGCTGAGGAACTTCAGGCACTAAGCAGCCTGCATGCCATGGTAACAGGATCCGGATCAGTCTCCATGAAAAATAAGTCATTGGAGAAAGCTGCTGCCGATCTAAAAGCCAACGCAGGGAAAAGTCTTGTGGTTTGCGGTTCCAATAATCCTGCAGCTCAGATTCTGGTAAATTCCATCAATAATGCTCTCGGCAATTACGGCAATACACTTTCTTTCGCCAGAACGCTTAACCTTAAAAAGGGCAATGATAAATCCATGGCAGAAGCCATCGCCGGAATCGGTGCCGGAACTTATCAGGGCGTTATTTTCTGGGATGTAAACCCTGTTTTCTCTCATCCTGCAGGCGATAAACTCGCAGAAGCCCTCAAAAAGTCCAAGGTTTCAGTATCACTCAGCGAACGCCGTGATGAAACCTCGCTTGCTTGTGCTTATGTGGCACCTTCCAATCACTTCCTTGAAAGCTGGGGAGATGCTGAGCCTAAGTCCGGAGTTTTAAATACCATTCAGCCTGTAATTTCCAAATTGTTCGATACCCGTCAGGCAGAAGAAACACTGCTTCGCTGGTCGGGAAACACCACCCCCATTTACGACTTTGTGCGCTCAGTGTGGCAATCAGGGGTATTTGGAAAGCAAAGCACTTACAGCGGTTTCAATGCCCTTTGGGACAATACCGTTCACGATGGCGAATTTGTTTTGCCTGAATCCGGTTCAAATCCTTCCTACAATAACGCAGCTGAAGCGGCTGCTGCAGAAGCAGTTGCTACCGCAGCATCTAAAGGCGGAGAAGCACAATTGGTTCTGTACTCAAGCATTGCAGTAGCAGATGGCTACGGTGCCGATAATCCATGGTTGCAGGAACTGCCGGATCCCGTGACCAAAGTGGCCTGGGGCAACTACCTGATCGCTTCACCCAAATGGGTAAAAGCCAAAGGCCTGGAGCCGGATCTGGCTACAAAAGAGTATCCGCTGGTTAAGGTGACTGCCAACGGAAAATCTGTAACCATTCCTGTTGTCGCAGTACCAGGAACACCCGAAGGCGCTTTCGGTATCGCGCTGGGCTATGGAAGAAGCAGCGTTGAGCATGAAGCACTTCAGGTGGGTGTAAATGCATGGCCGCTCGCTCAGGAAAAAGGAGCTTTCACAGACTTCATGTCTGCAGTGACGGTTGAGCCTGCTTCCGGCAAGGAAAAGCTCGCCATCACTCAAACCCACCATAACCTTACCCTCATGGGATTGGGTGGCGTTAAAACCCGCAAAATCGTTAAGGAAACAACTCTCGAAGCATACCAGAAAGATCTGCATGCCGGTAATGAAGACCGTGCCCATATCCTCGAAGAAATGGTCACGCTTTATTACGAGCATGCCAAGCCCGGTCATCACTGGAAAATGTCTGTTGACCTGAATACCTGCACCGGCTGCGGAGCTTGCGTTACAGCTTGTAATTCGGAAAACAACATTCCGGTTGTAGGAAAAGATCAGGTCATTCGCTCCCGCGAAATGCACTGGCTCAGAATCGATCGCTATTTCACAGGTTCCGAGGAAAATCCCGATGCGGTATTCCAGCCTATGCTTTGCCAGCATTGCGACAATGCCCCCTGCGAAAACGTTTGTCCGGTAGCTGCGACCAACCACAGTTCAGAAGGTCTCAACCAGATGACCTACAACCGCTGTATCGGCACGCGCTATTGCGCCAATAACTGTCCTTATAAAGTTCGCCGTTTCAATTGGTACGATTACTCCGGTGCAGATAGCTTTACCGCTCAAACACTCGGAGAGAACTACGTTGATATTCACGGCACTCTTGAGCCACTCACTCGAATGGTACTCAATCCCGATGTTTCTGTGAGAAGCCGCGGTGTGATTGAGAAATGTTCCTTCTGCGTTCAGCGTCTTCAGGAAGCCAAACTTGGCGCCAAGAAAGAGAACAGAACCCTTCGCGACGGCGATGCCCGCACTGCTTGTCAAACAGCCTGCCCAACCAACGCAATTGTGTTTGGCGACGGCAACGACAAGGAAAGCAAAGTTTTTGCACTTCTCAATGATGAAAGGACTTTCGGTGTGATTGAAGAAATTCATACCATGCCCAATGTAACTTACCTGACTCAGGTGAGAAACAGAACAGAAGACCTTAATGCCTAAAATCCACAGAACAACCCAAGGATATGCACGCATATGAATCAGAATTCCGGGAACCCCTCATTAATGGCCCGGACAAAACCTACACCAAGATCACCGATGATCTGGTTCGCCCAACAGAAGGCACTCCTCCTTTGCTTTGGTGGATAGTTACCAGCATCACCGCTGCAGGCTCTCTTTTCTTTGTTTTTTGTCTGGCCTGGACCGTCTACTACGGTATCGGAACCTGGGGATTGAACAAAACCATCGGATGGGCCTGGGATATTACCAACTTCGTTTGGTGGATCGGTATCGGTCACGCAGGTACCCTGATCTCAGCAATCCTTTTGCTTTTCCGCCAAAGGTTCCGCACAGGAATCAACCGGGCTGCAGAAGCCATGACCATATTCGCGGTAATCTGTGCGGGTATGTTTCCGATATTTCACATGGGTCGCGTTTGGGTGGGTTTCTATGTTTTCCCTTATCCAAACACCCGCGGTCCTCTTTGGGTTAACTTCAACTCTCCCCTACTTTGGGACGTGTTTGCGATTTCAACATACTTCACTGTTTCTTTGCTTTTCTGGTATTCAGGTCTGATGCCTGATTTCGCTACAATCCGCGACCGTGCTAAAACAAAGTGGAGAAAATACATCTATAACATCATGTCTTTTGGCTGGCAGGGAACTGCCAAGCAATGGCAGCGTTTTGAATCGCTTTCCCTGGTTCTTGCAGGTCTGTCTACCCCTCTGGTTCTTTCGGTTCACACCATTGTATCCTTCGACTTTGCAACTTCGGTAATTCCCGGATGGCATACCACCATCTTTCCTCCATACTTTGTGGCCGGTGCGATTTTCTCAGGTTTCGCTATGGTTGAAACCCTCATGCTGATCACCCGTAAGGTTTTCAAGTTGGAAGATTATATTACCATCAATCACATTGAATCGATGAACAAAATCATTGTTCTCACCGGTTCAATAGTCGGTATCGCATATCTCACAGAGCTATTCATTGCCTGGTACTCAGGATATCTCTACGAGCAGTTTGCCTTCTACAACCGCGCTCTTGGAAAATACTGGTGGGCATATTTCGGTATGATGACATGCAACGTTATATCTCCTCAGTTCTTCTGGTTCAAGTCTATCCGCCGCAATCTTTTTGCCACATTCATCCTTTCTATATTCGTTAACATCGGTATGTGGTTTGAGCGTTTTGTGATTATCGTAACCTCTCTGGCCGATGATTTCCTTCCTTCCAGCTGGTCTTATTTCTCTCCGACCTGGGTAGATATGGGCGTTTACATTGGCTCAATTTGTGTGTTCCTTACACTATTCTTGCTCTTTGCCCGAACATTCCCTGTTGTGGCTATCGCTGAAGTGAAGTCGATATTCAGAACTTCTTCTGAGGCCGCTAAATTGGAGCGCGCTAAAAAAGCAGGTTCCGCACATGGAGGTTTCATTGGTCATGTGACCATTGGTGTTCTCGACAAAGACTCTAAAAACTAATTGAAGTAACAGACATGTCCAGCAATAAATTCATAGTAGGGCTTTGGGATCACGAAGAAGTGTATCTCCATGCCGTGGAACACATCCGTCACGAAGGAGTTGAAATTCATGAGTCACTCACACCATTTCCGGTGCACGGACTCGAGCATGCACTTGGTTACCGCGACAGCCGTTTGCACACAGCCGGCTTTATTTACGGTATCACAGGTACAACCCTTGCATTGTCATTTATGACATGGGTAATGACCACCAACTATCCCATCAACTTTGGTGGTAAGCCATACTGGCCGCTGCCTTCATTCATTCCAATCACCTTCGAATTGACCGTTCTGTTTGCAGCCGTAGGTATGACTTTAACTTACCTGGTGCGCAACAGATTGTTTCCCGGATACGTTCCAAGAATTTACGATGTGCGCATTACCGACGATCGTTTTGCTCTGGTTTTTGATGCGGAGAAGTTGAGTCAGGAAGAAGCAGACAAAATTCGTTCTATCTGCAAATCACAGGGCGCGGTTGAAGTAAAAGACCGTGTTTTCCGTGATGGTGAAACTTTGTATGAAGCATAAATACCGCATCATTTCCATGAAAAGACATATCCATTCCTTAGGACTGATTTCGGGAGCAATCCTGTTACTATCCTCCTGCGGCAGCCGCGACATGCGCAAGCCGGGCAAAATTTTTATGCCCGATATGACCTACTCTCAGGCATATGAAACCTATTCTCAGGGAACTTTAGAAAATGGTCGGGGCGATACCATGTCTGCCCGCGAGCCGGTGGCTAATACCATTCCTTTCGGAACTTTACCCGCAGATCCGTCGCTCAGATCAAGTGATGCCTACCTTGCTGCGTATCTTTCTAAAAATTACTTTTCGCATGATCCCGCAAAGTGGCAGGAAGAATACGACAAGGCCGGTCAGCTGATCCGCAATCCACTTGCATCCAGTAAAGATGTGCTCGAACAAGGCAAAGCCATTTATCTTACCAACTGTGTGGTTTGCCATGGTGAAAAAGGAAACGGTGATGGTAACCTCGTAGTCCTTCCCGACGGCAGCGATGGTCCCTACACTGCTGTACCTCCTGCATACTCAAAGCGTCTGCCAGAGATTTCTGATGGAAATATTTTCTACAGTGTTTCGTATGGCAAAGGCCAGATGGGCGGATATGGTTTCAGCCTTTCTGTTGAGGAGCGCTGGAAAGTGATAACTTACATCAAGAGTCTGGCAGGACTAGATAAATCTGCCGCAGAATCCACTTCTCCTGCAGCGCCTGTGGCTGCTGCCAAATAAATAAAACCGGAAAAAGTCTATAAGCCATGACAGAACAATTTGAATTCGGAGATAAACTGAAGAAGTCCCTGTTCTATATGATCGGAGCCGGGGTAATTGGCCTGGTGCTCTCGTTCCTCTTATATCCGCATAACCAGCACAGCCGTTTCTGGAGTAGTATTCTCATTAACACCTACTACTTCACCGGAATCGGCCTCTTCGGTCTTTTCTTCGTGAGCGCAAACCAATTGGGATACGGTGGATGGCAAACCCTGATCAAGAGGGTTCTGCTATCTCTTTCCAACTTCGTTTTACTTGGTGCAGCTCTTGCACTTTTAATTGTAGGCGGTATCTGGTTGGGATACCATAACCTTTATGACCACTGGCTGCATGTTCACGATCAGATCGTTGCCGATAAAGTTCCCTACCTGAACAAAGGATTTTGGACCTTAAGAATTGTGCTCTATTTCGGTTTATGGATTGCCTTCGCTTTTCTGATGAATAATTTCTTCGGAAATCAAAATCAGGGAGACCCTGCAACCTACAAGAAATCTAAATTGCTTGCCGCTGCTTACATTGTGGTTTTTGCAGTTACCGAATCTTCAGTCAGCTGGGATATGATCATGTCTCTTGATCCCCACTGGTACTCGACGCTTTTTGGTTGGTATAATTTTGCAAGTTACGGATGCGGTGCATTTGCCTTTACCATTCTTTTGGTAATTTATCTCAAGTCCCAAGGTCATCTTGCCCAGGTGACGGAAAACCATATTCACGACTTAGGGAAATTCCTATTTGCATTCTCCGTATTCTGGACTTATCTCTGGTTTTCTCAGTTCATGTTGCAATGGTATGGCAACATCCCGGAGGACACCAAATATTGGGTTAAAAGGTTTGATGTTCCTTTGTTCAAAACCACCATCTTTTTAGCATTGATCATAAACTTCCTGCTGCCCTTGCTCGTTTTGATGAAAAGAGGTGCAAAAAGAAATTACAAGGTGGTTTCATTCGCAGCAGTGATGATTATTTTCGGACACTATATTGATTTCTTCAATATGGTAATGCCGGAACCCAATTGGGTAGCCTCTGCTCATGAAGAAGGGGGTCACGAAAAGGGTCATGGCGAACATCATGGTTCAGTTCTTTCCGCTCCCGCCACCGCATTATACGCAGAAGCAGCTGCTACCGAAACCAAAGCAGAAGCTGCAGCAACCGACGCAATGCCGGCGACTACCGCTGCTGCTCCGGCTGATGCTTCTCATGAGTCTGAGCACGCTCATTCAAATGAGTCTCATGCCCATGCTGCCACCACTCACTCAGAAGCTCATGCTGAACACGCTGAAGAAGCAGAAGTAACTTATGCAGGTCTCGGAATTGCCGAGCTCCTCATATTCATAGGTTTTGCCGGTATGTTCCTTTACATGTTCTTCCTGAACCTTGCTAAACGACCGCTTGTTCCCGATTCAGATCCATATCTGAAAGAATCTATCAATCACCATATTTAATGTTTAAAACCCTGTCAAGATGACGACTCTATTGGTAATTGCGATTGCTCTCCTGCTGTTTCTGGTTCTTGTCTTTGTAGGCAGGGCCAACGAATTGGCTCAGACACTCAAAGGCGAGGATAAGGATACTTCCGGTATGAGCCGGTTCAACGGCATCGCCCTAATGGCTTTCATACTGGTCTTTTTCGTGGGTATCGCCTATTCATTCAAGGTCTTACTGCCCATCATGATCCCCAAGGCTGCATCTGCTCATGGTGTAGAAACAGACTTTCTGTTTTATCTGACGCTGTTTTTTATCGGTATCGTATTTGTACTTACCCAGCTTGCGCTTTTTTATTTTGCTTACCGTTACAACGAGGCTTACAACAAAAAGGCGTACTTCTATTCTCACAACAATAAGCTGGAAGTTATCTGGACAGTGATCCCGGCCATCACCATGACCGTATTGGTTGTGATGGGTATGAAAGTTTGGTTTAAGATTTTCGACGAATCTTCCCGCGATAAGGAGAAAATGATGGTGATTGAAGTTACCGCTAAGCAATTCAACTGGACAGTTCGCTATCCGGGTAAAGATGCCCAGTTTGGCGAGCGTATCATTGATAAGGAGCACATTTCACCTACCAATGAATTAGGTATCAATTGGGAAGATAGAAAGTCTCAGGATGATTTCATGGCAGATAAGATCTACCTTGTTAAAAACAGACCTGTGCTTTGTAAACTTGGAGCCCTGGATGTGCTTCATAGCTTTTATCTTCCTCATTTTAGGGTGAAGATGGACTGTGTTCCCGGCATTCCTACTCAATTTTACTTTACACCAACCATGACCACCAAAGAGATGCAGGAGTATCTTTCTACACAGCCATGGTGGCAAACCATTAATCCTGAAACAGGAGAAGCCCGTTGGAAGACATTCAAGTATGAGTTAGCCTGCGCTGAATTGTGCGGTAAATCTCACTACGGTATGCAGAAGGAAGTTGTTGTAGTTGAGCAGGAAGAGTATGACGCCTGGATGAGATCTCAGGCCTCCTATTACGAAACTGTAGTTAAGCCTGCAATGGCCAATAATACACCCGCAGGTGAATCTTCAGCTCAGGAAACAAGTAAAGAGGCTGCCGGTCCTCAGGCCATGTTGCTTAATCCCGGCAAATAAAATTTTGTTCTTCTATTTTGAGTCATAACAGGTAAAAACCTAAAGTATGCAAACGGTACACACCGAATCCCATGCCGAAGTGCACACCCATGAAGATCATGGTCACGGACATGGACATCATCACCACGAAGAAACCTGGCTGAGGAAGTACGTTTTCAGCGAGGACCACAAAATGATCGCAAAACAATTCCTGATTACTGGGATGTTTTGGGGCGTTGTTGGAGGCTTGCTCTCTGTTCTCTTCAGGATGCAGCTAGGCTGGCCTAATGAAACCTTCCCATTTCTTGAAACCCTTTTAGGTAAATGGGCCGAAGGCGGAAAAATCTCCAATGAGTTTTATTATGCATTGGTAACGATGCATGGTACCATTCTGGTGTTTTTCGTATTGACCGGTGGCTTGTCGGGAACATTTGCTAATCTCCTGATTCCATATCAGATCGGAGCCCGTGATATGGCTTCGGGTTTCATGAATATGCTGTCCTACTGGTTCTTCTTTGCTGCCAGCGTGGTCATGTTAAGTTCCTTCTTTATTCAGACCGGACCAGCTTCCGGCGGTTGGACGGCTTATCCGCCCATTAATGGTCTAAGGGATACTTCTGTAAACCTTGGTTCGGGTCTTGGTTTTGATCTTTGGATTTTATCCATGGCACTTTTCATCGTTTCTTCTCTGCTTGGTGGTCTTAACTATGTGGCCACTGTATTGAATATGAGAACAAAAGGAATGAGCATGATGAAACTCCCCCTTACCATTTGGGCTTTCATGTTCACTGCCGTTCTTGGTATCCTTTCTTTCCCGGCTCTTCTGGCTGCAGTTTCTCTGCTCGAGTTTGATCGTCTGTTAGGAACCTCATTCTTCCTGAACCAGATTGTGATCAACGGAGACCTTCTCGCATACAAAGGTGGTTCTCCGATCCTCTTCCAGCACTTGTTTTGGTTCCTTGGCCACCCTGAGGTTTACATTATTATTCTCCCAGCCATGGGAATCGTTTCTGAGGTATTGAGTGTTCATTCACGCAAGCCGATCTTCGGTTATCGCGCGATGGTACTTTCTATCATGGCGATCGTAATCATTTCCTTCCTGGTATGGGCACACCACATGTTCGTTACAGGAATGAATCCTAACATCGGTGCCATATTTGTATTGTTTACTCTTCTTATCGCCGTACCTTCCGCCATTAAGGTATTCAACTGGATCGGTACCATGTGGAAGGGTTCAGTCCGTCTTGTTTCAGCCTCACTTTTTGCGATAGGCTTTGTTTCAATGTTCATTTCCGGTGGTCTTACCGGTATCGTTCTGGGTAACTCAGCAGTTGACATTCAATTACACGATACCTACTTCGTAGTTGCGCACTTCCATATTGTAATGGGTGTAGGTGCTTTCTTCGGAATGTTTGCAGGTGTATACCACTGGTTCCCCCGCATGTATGGCCGTTTTATGAATGAAACTCTGGGTCAGATTCACTTTTATATTACGCTCATAGGTTCATATGCCATTTTCTTCCCAATGCACTTTATGACCGGACTTCCCCGTCGTTATTACACCTTTGCCAATTTTGAAACATTCAACAACTTCAATTTCCTGACAGAGTTTATTTCTGTGGCGGCCATTGTGGTATTCATGGCACAAATCCTATTCATATTCAATTTCTTCTATTCCATTTTTAAAGGAAGAAAGGTTGAAGGAGAATATGCGAATCCATGGGGTGCAACAACGCTTGAATGGACAGCTCCGGTAGAAAGAATTCACGGTAACTGGCCGGGAGAAATTCCATCTGTTCACCGTTGGCCTTACGACTATTCCGTGAACGACAAGCCTTATATTGCACAGAACGTTCCTCTTGCTCCAGGTGAAGTAGAGCACAAGTAAATCCCTGTCAAAACTTTAATTCAACCGTGCAAAAAACAGGCAGCATATCGCTTTCTTCTGCAGTAATCTCCAAGTTCGGAGATTACTCGCTGCTTACGAAGTTGCGTCTTGCTTCTTTGGTTGTTTTCAGTGCATTGATAGGTTATCTTTTCTCCGAAAATGCGGTTTTCACGCCTTCGGCACTATTACTGCTTGCATTGGGCGGTACACTCGTTACAGGTTCAGCCAACGCCATTAATCAGGTCATTGAAAAGGACATTGACAAGCTGATGAACCGCACGCGCAACAGGCCTCTGCCTGCAGGACGTATGAGTGTGATCGAAGCTATTTTGGTAGCCGGCATTTGCGGTGTGGCGGGGATCAGTCTGATCTCTTTTTATTTCAATACCCTCGCCGGCGTAATCTCAGCTATTTCTCTGTTTTCCTATGCTTTTGTTTATACGCCGCTGAAAAGGATAAGCCCTGCAGCCGTTTTCGTTGGTGCTATACCGGGAGCTTTACCCCCGATGATCGGCTATGTTTGTGCTTCCGGTCAAATTGATTTTACTGCCATTTATCTTTTTTCGCTGCAGTTCATTTGGCAGTTTCCTCATTTCTGGTCTATTGCCTGGTTGCAGTATGAAGATTACCTGAAGGCCGGTATTATGTTGTTGCCCTCTTCAGGTGGAAAGACTGCAGAATCTGCTTTCCAAAATATTGCTTATTGCCTTGCGCTCATTCCGTTGGGAATTCTTCCTTACATACTGCATATCACAGGCTCAGTTTCCCTTGTATTGCTTTTGATTGCAGCACTCTATTTTCTGTGGAGAGCCATAGACCTATATCGTTTACGAACAGATCAAGCTGCACGTCAGCTCATGTTTGCCTCTTTTGTTTACCTCCCTATTGCACAAATTCTGCTTCTGGCAGATAAGATCTGATAACATGGCATTCACTATCAATACAGACGAAGCGCTCAGAAGGAAGGAAACTGAATATACCGGAATTCATCCTCAAAAATTTGCCATGTGGCTAGGTATGGGTTCCATGTCTATGTTCTTCGCTGCATTGACGAGTGCCTTGATTGTGAAGCGCGGTGATTTCAAAAACTGGGAGAATTTTGCTATTCCTGATTTGTTTTACTTCAGCACTGCAGCAGTAATTACTGTCAGTATTTTGATTCATGCATCACTGGTCTTTTACAGACAAGCAAAATTCAGCCTTTTCAGATTATGTCTCACGCTGAGCTGGTTTGCTGCACTTGCTTTTGTGCTGCTGCAGTTTGCAGGTCTTAAAAGTCTCACTGCTTCAGGGAAGCCTATAGACGGAACTATTTCTGCCTCCTTTTTATATGCCATTTCCGGAATGCATGCTTTCCACATTGTGGTTGGTATGCTGGTACTCAGCTTTTTTATCTTGTTTGCTTTCCGATCCAGAAGGGATCCGATTTACGAGTTGAGAAACATTATCAATCCCAAGAGACAGCTTCATCTTGAACTGCTGGTTTCTTTCTGGCATTACATTGACCTTGTTTGGGTTTACCTTTTCATTTTCTTCAAACTAAACTACCAGTAAACTACACTTTTATGTCTGACGCAACGATTTCAACACATCACGGCGAGACCTCCGAGCAGGAACTCTGGAAAGGCGGCCATTCCCCCTTCAGAGCCAGTTATGGCAAGGTAATGATGTGGTACTTCCTCATCTCCGACACCTTTACATTCGCCTCATTGCTGATCGGCTATGCTGCACTTCGTTTTACACAAAGCGCATACTGGCCCAAGCCAAGTGAAGTTTTTGCCAGTATTCCTATTCACGGTCTGGACAATATGAAGATGCCGTTGGTGTTTGTTAGTTTCATGACATTCCTTTTGATCGTGTCATCCTACACCATGGTGCGCGCAGTACAAGAAGGTTATCGGATGAACAGAGCAGGTGTTGTGAAGTTTTTGATTCCTACCATCGCCTGTGGTGCTATGTTCCTTGGTTGTCAGTACCTCGAGTGGACCCACCTGATTCACGATGGAATGACAGCAACAACCGCCTCGGAGACCACAAAGGTTCTCAATTTCGGGCAGTTGTTTTTTGTGATTACGGGTTTTCACGGATTGCACGTTTTCGGCGGCGTAGTGCTGTTGATCTGGTTGATGATTGAAACCATGAATGGCCGCTTCGATCGCACCGGGCATTATGAAATGGTAGAGAAAATTGGTCTTTACTGGCATTTTGTTGACCTTGTTTGGGTTTATGTGTTCCTTTGCTTTTACCTACTTTAATTAGAAAAAATAAAATACAAGAGAAATGGAATCTCAGGAAAAAATAGAAGGTCATCTTCACTGGACCGAATCTGAATACAACGACAGCCGCAAGGATGTGTTGAAGACTATCGTTATCCTCTCACTGGTAACCATCCTTGAGGTGGGTGTGGCTATGGTTTATGATGTGATGTATCCGGATGGCGGAAGCGGCAAGGCGCTGATCAACATTTTTATGGCTGTAATGTCAATCGTAAAGGTGTTTTACATTATGGGTACGTTTATGCACCTGAAGCATGAAACCAAAGGATTCATCGTCACGGTCTTCTTTCCGTTTTTGTTTCTGATCTGGGCCATCATCGCCTTTACATTAGAAGGAAGCAGCTGGGCCGCGATGCGCAGCCTGTTGAATGTTTTTTAAACAAATAAGTTTATTTCAAATCAAAGCCGCCTACCAGCGGCTTTTTTTGTTTAAGATGGTTTTCATATCAGGAGTTTTCAGGATGTAATTGAGGCTCATGCCAATCAGACATTAAGCTCATTTATAAGCAACACAACGGTCTCTCCGATTCTCTTCTAATGACAGCGCTTTGGCGGTGAAACGAAGAGCTGCGCCAGGGGGTGGAAGGGCCGGCGAAGCCGGGTGGCGGCAGTAGGGGCGGTAAGGTAAGGGCGGAAAATCTTCCGCCCCTACCTCGCCCCTACTGCCGCCACGGACCCCCTGAAACACCCGGCCCCGCGTAGCGGGGAGGCGCCCCATTTCATGGAAAAACCATGTTTTCAGGAGCCATTTTTATATTCTGAATGAAATTATTTGTCTTCATGAAATTGAAGTGCGAGACAGATTCGAAAAACAATGAAAATTATTTGCCGCAGGATAACCTTCTGTGTGATTTCATGTTATATGTTTGTTTAACCCATGAAAAATTACGCCAAGTTTATCGGTCTTCTAGGTTTGCTAGCTCCCATAGCACTTTATTTCCTATTTAAACCACTTGCCAAAATTCCTCGTCCACGTTCTCCTCATAAGCTTTATCCTGTTGGGATGGCAGAAGTGAAAGATCCGTCGGGCAAAGTCGTTAATGATACCGTCTATCACATCATACCGAATCAGAAGTTTGAAACCCAGTTCGGAACACCCTTTGAACTCGACAGCCTCAGAGGGAAAATTTACATTGCCGATTTTTTCTTCGCCACATGCCCGGGAATCTGTCCGGCCATGAACAAACAAATGAAGCGAATTCAGGATGCTTTTATCCGTGATGGACTGGTGAAAATTGTTTCTATCACTGTAGATCCCGATCGCGATTCATTGCCTGTGCTTAAAGATTATGCCAACCGTTACGGTGCCATTGCCGATAAATGGATTTTTTTACGGGCACCCAAGCCGGAAGTGTATAAACTTGCGCGTGACGGTTTCTTTGTAACAGCCAAAGAAGAGGAAGGCGGGGGAGAAGATGGCTTTATTCACAGCGAAAAACTGGTGTTGGTTGACCCGCAGGGAAACATCAGGGGTTATTATTCCGGTATAGACAGCAACAGGGTGTCTCAACTCATGGGCGATCTTGTTCTCCTGCTAAGGGAGTATGAAAAAACCAAACCTCAGGGATTTAGCCGGGGAATGAAACTTAAAGAACTTTTTAAATAATAAAAAAATCAATATATGCTTCAGCCTCTTGTTCAAAGAAATGACAAAACAGCCTACTGGCTCATTGGGATCTTTTCTTTCATTGTGTTTACCGCAGTTGTTATTCTTGGCAGAATACAGCTCAGCATCCCATTGTCATTTGACGTTCACATTTTCGCGCGTATCAATGCCTTTATCAATTCGTCGGTATCTGTACTTCTGCTTGCAGGGCTATATACCATAAAGACCCGCCAATACAAAGCCCACCGGAATGTGATGATGGGGGCTATGTTGTTGTCTGTTGTATTTCTGGTTTCATATATCCTTCATCATTTACTCAGCGGTGAGACCAAATATCCTGCAGATGCACCTTTTCGCACCGCATATCTGATTATTCTCTTCAGCCACATCATTCTTGCAGGCAGCGTTTTGCCACTGATTCTGCTTTCTGCATACAGGGCCATGACTGCCCAGTTCGCCGATCATAAATTTCTTGCGCGATACACCTGGCCGGTTTGGTTTTATGTGAGTGTGACCGGCGTAGTTGTTTACTTTATGATTTCGCCTTACTACCAATAATCATTCTTTAAATTCACCGCATGAAACTGCGCCTTTTGCTTTTGATGCTGATACTGATGTGCTTCAGTACATTAGAGATTTCTGCTCAATGTGCCATGTGTGCAGCAACAGCCGAGAGCAGCCGTGCCGCCGGCGATTCGGCAGCAGATGGTCTTAATAAAGGAGTGCTCTACTTATTTCTTACACCTTACCTCATAGCTGCTGCCATTGGATATACCTGGTGGAGAGCAAAAAAGAAAGTCAAGGAATCAGCAGATACGCAGGCTGCTGATCTCAAAGTCTGAAGACCACGATCGTAACTCAACTTTCTGAGTGCTTTAAAAAATCTGCCGCACCCTGGCTGTAAAACTGGCTATACCATTGCCTCATCTTTAGGATCGGGCCATCACCCTGAACAAGCAGAGGTTTTCGCGCAAAATTTTTCCTTTCCCAAATGGCAATATCGTCATGGAACTGCGCAGCGGCCTCTCCCATTAAATATCTTACAGTAAGAGTTGGCGTGGATTTAGGGGCATAAATAAAATCTTCCATTTTCACCTTAAGATGGCCCATGGGCGTAAATGTTTTAATGAGCAGCATCCGTCCGATGGCTGTAAAAAATTCAAACACTAAAAATCCCGGACCAAAAAATGTTACCCGGGCTTTGCCGCCGGCATGCGGAATCATTTTGCGACTTTTCTTCCAGACGAGATCGGCCTGATCTGTAAATGCAGCCATGTGACCTTTGTCTCCCGAATAAAATTCAATCTCAACTTTGTGTTCAACATCAACCAGCTCCTTGAGTACAGGAATGGTGATCAGGTTGTGCACATGATGGAAGTGCGCATAATCGGCCCCGTTTTCCGCAAAATCCTGTAAGTGAATACGGAGCACTGAGGAATGCCTTGCATGGAAACGATAAGTGGGCAGTTCGGGAAGGAAGCCATCTGTTGACCATGAAGGTGACGCGCCATCTGCATGATACCAAACCATAATCAGCCCCCAGGTTTCGCGAACTATCCATGATTTCACTTTAGCCTGGCGTGGGATCTTATCACAATAAGGGATATGTGTACAATCGCCGTTTTTGTTGAAAGCCCAGCCATGAAAGGGGCAAACCAGGTCGTTGCCCACAACTTTTCCGCCGGCGAGATTTGCATTCAGGTGAGGGCAATATACATCTACCACGCCCACTGAGCCGTCTTCGCCCCGGTAAACTGCCAGTTTTTGTCCGAAGGCATCGGCCTCGATCACCTTGCCTTTTTTTACATCCTTTGAGCTACACAGACTAAACCAGCCGTTGGGGTAGGGGGGAGGGTAGTCGGCACCGCGGATTTGCTCATAGTCAGGGTCATAAGGGATTTCCTGTCGCGGCCGGGGTTTCAGGAAAATCAGATAGTAAAAAACTGCGATGGTCAAGCTCAGCGCAGCGA
>CAZUHX010000026.1:4227-5468 GCA_964620795.1 uncultured Chitinophagaceae bacterium | reverse complement strand
GTGGGCGTGCCCCCCGCGCAGCAGCTACTTTGTTGTATAGATATTGAAGCCATTCATTGCTGCGCAGGGGTCGGGCCATTCATGGCTTCGCTATGCTTCGGCCGGCGCAGCCGGCTCCCTTCGGGCCCATTCCTGTCCCTCACGCAGCCTGAACCGGTGTGGAAGATCAATAGATTGTTGAATGATATATATGTTTTATATTAATAATATGGCTGTTTCTCTGTCGCTGAAGTTACTTTCGCGTCGGTTAAAGCAGATAGTTTATAGGTTTTTTTATCTTGGGGATAATATAAATCCTCTGGCGCGGAGGTTACTTCCGTGCCAATAATAAGTATCTCAAAACTCTTCAGGCTCATCACTGGCGCGGAAGTTACTTCCGTGCCAATTGTAAGTGTCTCAAAACTCTTCAGGCTCATCACTGGCGCGGAAGTTACTTCCATGTCCCCTTGCTTTTATAAAACAAGTTAAACAGTAAAATAAAATAAGCGTTTAATATTTAACCATAATACGATTTTATTCTAAGTGATTGCTATTTTTATTATATGAGCAGTAAATACAAAATACGCGATCAACGATCCTTGTATTTTATAAGTTGCACGGTAGTTAAATGGATGGACGTATTTACCCGCAACGAATATCGGGATATGCTTGTAGAAAGTCTTAAACACTGCCAGGCGAAAAAGGGTCTTGAGATTTACGCATGGGTCATCATGACCAACCACATCCATCTCATTGCAGGCAGTCGCAGAAATGCAATAGAAGAAATTATTCGTGATTTTAAAAAATACACCTCAGTGCAACTTTGCCGAGCAATTGAAAGTAGCAGTACAGAAAGTAGGAAAGATTGGCTGATGTATTTTGTCAGGCAATCGGCCAAACAGAGTAGCAAGCATATCAAGAACAAGTTTTGGCAGGATGGATTTCATCCCATCGAGCTGTCGGATAATGAGATGATAGAACAACGTCTGAACTATATTCATGAAAACCCTGTAAAAGCCGGTTGGGTTTTTCAACCGCAAGACTACATATATTCCAGTGCGGGGGTTTACGCAGGTCTTCCTGATCAAAAAATTGAGGTTTGTTTAATTGAGTGAAAATGCTTTCTGAGTTGAAGGCAAATCAGCAGTGGGCAAAACTTTTTGTTGTTTGTTGAGAAGGCACGGAAGTAACTTCCGCGCCAGTTAATGTGAAAATGCTTTCTGAGTTGAAGGCAAATCAGCAGTGGGCAAAACTTTTTGTTG
>CAZUHX010000026.1:0-4127 GCA_964620795.1 uncultured Chitinophagaceae bacterium | reverse complement strand
TTTGTTGAGAAGGCACGGAAGTAACTTCCGCGCCAGTTAAGAATCCAAACCGGCCGCTGTCGCGGCTCCCGGTTTTTTTTGCTTGCTCCGCTTGTGCAAGCACAGCTTCGCGCGCAAAAAAAAACCGGAAGGCATTTCATGCCCTCCGGTTTGTCTTCGTCGGGGTGGCGTGATTCGAACACGCGACCCCCTGCTCCCAAAGCAGGTGCGCTAACCAGGCTGCGCTACACCCCGAAAAGTTCTGTCTGCTTGATCTGCCCGGCGACAGCTCCCGACTTACGTCGGGAGCTATATCCGCCTGAACAGCGGTGAGGGAGGGATTCGAACCCTCGGTACCAGTTTCCCAGTACGACAGTTTAGCAAACTGTTGGTTTCAGCCACTCACCCACCTCACCTGGGCTTTAAAGAACCCGGAACCCGAAGGTCCCTGTCCCCACATTCCGGCACGAAGCCTGAGTGAAAGGGACGCCAAAGATAGCAATTCGTAGAAAATAGAAAATCCTTTTCAGGAAATGCTCATCTGAATTTTCTTTTTGATGTCGTGAACAGCGTCACGAAACTCATCGTCGGTGTCAATCAGATTCTGAACCGCCTGGCAAGAGTGTATCACCGTAGAGTGATCACGTCCGCCAAAATGACGACCAATCACCTTCAGTGAATTCTTGGTGTAGTTCTTGGCCAGGAACATAGAAAGCTGACGAGCCTGTACTACCGAGCGCTTACGCGTTTTTTCGCGAAGCATATCCAGCGGCACGCTGAAGTATTCACAAACCATCTTCTGGATGTAGTCAATAGAGACTTCCCTGGAAATGGTTTTAACGAAGTTCTTGATGATTTTTTTGGCCAGATCAAGATCCACATCTTTTTTGTTGAGTGAAGCCTGAGCAAGCAGTGAAATCAGCGCAGCCTCCAGCTCACGAACGTTGCTGCTGATGTTGTATGCTACAAATTCAACTACCTCGCGGGGCAGTTCAATTCCGTCGGCATACATTTTCTTTTCAAGGATGGCAATGCGGGTTTCAAAGTCAGGAACCTGCAAATCTGCACTCAGTCCCCATTTGAAACGGGAGAGAAGGCGATCTTCGATTCCTTCCAGATCGCGCGGAGAGCGATCGGAGGTAAGAACCAGCTGCTTGCCTCCCTGATGAAGGTGATTGAAGGTCTGGAAGAATATGTCCTGTGTTTTCTCTTTGTTGGCAAAGAAATGGATGTCGTCAACGATCAACACATCAATGAGTTGATAGAAATGCACGAAATCACTTACGGTATTGTTTCTTACGGCATCATAAAACTGCCCGGCAAATTTGTCTGCAGAAACATACAGTACGGTTTTGTTGGGGAAGATGTTCTTGGCTTCGTTTCCGATGGCATGCGCCAGGTGGGTTTTGCCGAGACCGGTTCCGCCATAAATAACCAGTGGATTGAAGGCCGTGCCTCCGGGTTTCTGGGCAACCGCATATCCTGCAGATCTGGCAAGACGATTGCAATCGCCTTCCACGAAAGTGTCGAAAGTGTAGTTGGGATTAAGCTGCGAGTCGATCTGGATCCGCTTGAGTCCGGGAATCACAAAAGGATTCTTGATGCTGTTTCCGGCCACAGACATGGGGAAACTGCTTTCAGGATTCTCGGCATTGCCGGTTTTGTTGTTGGGAAGATCAATGGTAGAGGCTTTTCCTCCTTCCATTCCGTTGTCAACCACAATGCGGTACTCCAGCCGGGCCTCGCTGCCCAATTCGCGCTTTACCACTTTCCTCAGGAGCGTAACATAATGCTCTTCCAGCCATTCATAGAAAAACTGAGTAGGCACTTGTATGGTGAGCACACTTCCTTTAAGACCCACAGGTTTAATCGGTTCAAACCAGGTTTTGTAACTTTGTGGATTCACATTGTCTTTGATGATCTCCAGGCAGTTGTTCCAAACGATGGCAGCCGACTTTTCTTTCATATGAAATTATATTTTGGGGTGAGGGGTGTCAAAGGGAGTCCGAAAATCAACAAAAGAAAGTTCAAAAAAAAATTTTTTTGGACTTGAATTTTACAGGATTTTTTCAGGGGTAATTCTACCGGTTTCCCGCATTTTATTATGACCGAAAAATAATTCTATTCTTCCCAGCATAATTCCGGCCCAACCTACCTGATTGATCAGGGTGATTTTGCCCGCAGAATTTCGAATACCAACAGGTTCAGGGAGGAAAGTATGGGTGTGACCGCCTAATATGATATCAATGTCTTTGGTGTTTTCTGCAAGAATCACATCACTCACTTTCCGGTCTTTGTATTCGTAGCCGAGATGTGACAGGCAGATCAACAGATGACATCCCATTTCTTTCTTCAGGAATTGGGCGGTTTCATTGGCTCTGGTGATGGGGTTTTCGTATCTGATCGAGCCGTAGTTGGCAGGCAGGACCAGTCCATTGAGTTCAATACCCAGTCCGAATATTCCCACTTTGATTTTCCCTTTTTGAATGATTTTCCAGGGCTGAATTTTTCCTTCCAGCGCACTGTCTTCAAAGCGGTAGTTGCAATTCAAAAACGGGAAACCCGCAAAGGGGAGCATGCGCGCAAGGCCTTCCACCCCATTGTCGAAGTCGTGATTGCCCAATGTAGCCGCATCGTATCGCATCCTGCTCATCAACTCAAACTCGGGCCGCCCCTGATATTTGTTGAAATAAGGTGTTCCCTGCCAGATGTCGCCGGAGTCGAGCAGCAGCACCTGCTCGTGTGATTGCCGGTATTTTTCAACCATAGCCTCCCTTCGGGCAATACCTCCAAGTCCCTGATACTTGCTGCCGTCCATCGGAAAGGGATCAAGCCGGCTGTGCTGATCATTGGTGTGCAGGATGAGCAGTGAAAATGCTTCTTCGCGGGCCATGGCAGACAGCGGGGTATTGGCAGCCATCAATGCGGCTGCAGCCATGCTGCTGTTTCTGATGAAGTGACGGCGGTTCATGTTCAGCCTGTGATTTGAAAACGGCCGTCTTTGTTTCCTTCAATCAGCTTTCCGCTTTTGCCGGCCTCGCGGAAGCCCCGGATGAATAGATCTCTGAGCAATACATTCAAATCGGTGGCTGGAAGGGATGACAGCATGCCCATGTTGTCTCCTCCCCGCGCCAGATAATCTGAAATCAAAACCCGGTAGTTCTGACCAGGCTGAAGAGGCATTCCTCCGATCAGGATTTTGACATCCCCTTTCTTCTCTGTGATCTGAATTCCGCTCACCGGCCAGCCTCCTTGTGCTATCAAGATACGACACAGACTATCTGTTTGTTCTGCATTCAGGCTGAGTACCACCACACGGTTGTCGAAAGGCATGATTTCAAACACTTTACCAACGGTAATTTTTCCTTCTGTTTCCGGAATACGGATACCACCGTAGTTGATGATGGCAAAGTCTGCTTTTGCTCCATAAAAATCATTGCCTGTGCGGAGAAAGAGATCTGCCAGAACATTACCCAGTGAAGATTCCGGTTTTGCTTTCGAAAGTTTGGTCTTGCACTCGGCCAGCACTTCATCCATCTCCCGCTTCAGAGAATCGCGCAGCGGACGAAGATATTGTTCGGTTTCTGCGGATGCTGAAATGCTGCTGTCGATATTGCTGTTGCTGCTTTTGTATGACTTGAGGATCGGCACGGGCCTGCAGGCCGGAGCCAAGAGCAGCCATGTCAGCAACAGGGCATAAAATGGAAGCACAAACTTTTTCATCCCTGATACTCTCCAAAAACCTTGCGAAGGGTATCTGCAATTTCTCCTAATGTGCACTGATTCTCTACCGCTGCAATTACCGGCGGCATCAGGTTGCGGCCTTCAACGGCAGCAGAATGAACATCTTCAATGGCTTTGCTCCATGCTGCAGTATCTCTGTTTGAACGAAAACTTTTCAGCCGCTCTTCCTGAACCCTTGCGATGCTGTCGTCAACGCGAAATACGCCCTGATGCGGAGCTTCATTCTGCACAAATTCATTCACACCCACGATGATCTTCTCCTTGCTTTCAATTTTCTGCTGGTATTGATAGGCCGATCTGCCGATTTCATCCTGCATGTATTTCTGTTCGATGGCACTCACCGCTCCGCCCATCTGATCAATATGCCGGATGTATTTCCATGCTTTTTCTTCTATTTCATCGGT
>CAZUHX010000025.1:16225-22070 GCA_964620795.1 uncultured Chitinophagaceae bacterium | reverse complement strand
TGGTATAGAAAAGCACAAACAGCACGCTCAGTCCGAGCACGGCCAGACCGGCTACCCCCAGACCCATCACGGTTCCTCCACTGAAGGAAACTTTGAGGGCCTTGGACAAAGAAGTTTTTGCAGCCTGGGTGGTGCGCACATTGGCCTTGGTGGCGATGCGCATGCCGATAAAGCCTGCCAGGGCGGAGAACACACAGCCAACCACAAAGGAGGCAACAATCAAAATGTGGCTATGCACGGCTACTTTTTCCATTTGGCTGAGCACGCCTAGTCCGGCGCCGGCAAGTACCACATAAATGGCCAGAATACGGTATTCTGCTTTGAGGAAGGCCATGGCACCGTCGGCAATATTGTTGGCAATGACCGACATTTTGCTGTCGCCGGCATCCTGTTTGTTGACCCAGCTTGAGAGGTAGGCCATATACAACAGGCCAACAACTGCGAAAAGCGGGAGGATGTAAAGGAGATTCTCCATGAAATGAATTTTGGGTTAAAGGGGTTTTGCAAAAAAGGTGGCCAAAAATAAGGTTTATCCCTAATTTTCCACCTCTTATGCATCTGATTCCGTTTCTGTTGTTGCTTCTCTTTTCTGTGCTGCACAGTTTGCTGGCCGCTGAAAAGTTCAAAAACGCTCTCATTACGCGAATTCCGGCGCTCAAATACAGCTACAGGGTTTTGTATAATTTGATTGCTTTGGGGCTGTATCTGCCTGCTTTGGGGCTTCAGCTCGCTGATCCGGGCACATTGATGGTCAAAGAAAGTTTTGCTCTGCGCGTTCCGGCAATTTTGCTCATGGTTTTGGGCAGTTGGGGCATATGCAAAGCGATCATGTCATACGATGCGGGAGAATTTATCGGCTGGCGGATTCCGGCAGGCAAGCCTCAGCTGCAGATCTCGGGCTGGAATGAAAAAGTGAGACACCCATTGTACACCGCACTTTCTGTTGGGCTGTTGGGGTTCCTGCTGTACCATCCCTCGGCGGAACAGCTATTATTTGTGGGTATTCAAGGTCTGTACCTGGGCATTGGCATCCGGCTTGAAGAGGCCAAACTGCTGGCTTTGTTCGGCAAGGAATATGCCGATTACCGGGCGAGCGTACCCATGTTGATTCCCAGGTTGATCAGGCAGGCAAGATAAGGGCATCAATGAAGAGCAACATCCCGGCGTCTCCTTGTGTATGAGAGCTGATAAATTTCTGAGCGCCGGTGATTAGCACAAGAGTGTACTCAAAAAGAGACGCAAATATTTTGCGTGGGAACAGAAAATGTTTATTTTTGCCCCCTGTTTAAGAAAATATTTTGTTCAGATGTTAGCAGAAGACAAGAAAAGAATTTTTACCCAGTTCGGCGGCTCAGCCAAGAACACAGGTTCTACTGAAGGGCAGATAGCTTTGTTTACAGAGCGAATCAACCACATTTCTCAGCACCTCAAAACACACCGCAAGGATTATTCCAATACCCGTGCGTTATTGATGTTGGTAGGAAAGCGCAGAAGGCTACTCAACTATCTGATGAAAACCAATCTTCAGTCGTACAGACAACTGATCGAAAAACTGGAAATCAGGAAATAAGATTTACAGAAAATGGTAGGCCTGACCTACCATTTTGTTTTTTAATACCTATTTGCACAATCCTATTGTATGAACCCCATTACAAAATCTTTCACTCTCAGCGACGGAAGGGTGATCAGTCTTGAAACCGGCAAACTGGCCAAGCAGGCCGATGGCTCGGCCGTCATCCGCCTTGGTAATACCATGCTTCTTGCAACAGTGGTTTCTGATCGCAAGGCCAGCGACAATATTGACTTTATGCCACTAACGGTAGAGTACCGTGAGAATTTCGCATCCATCGGAAAAATACCGGGAGGCTTTTTCAAAAGAGAAGGCCGCCCCAGCGATACGGAAATTCTAATCAGTCGACTGATTGACCGCGCGCTCCGTCCGCTGTTTCCCGGCGATTATCATGCAAGCACCGTTGTAACGGTTAATTTGATATCAAGTGACGGGGAGGATCTTCCTGATGCGCTGGCCGGCTTTGCGGCAGCAGCTGCATTGGCTGTTTCAGACATTCCTTTTGAAGGTCCGGTTTCTGAGGTGCGCGTGGCTCGTATTGCAGGGAAACTCTGCATCAATCCTACCAAAACTGCCTTGCTGGAAGGTCCTACCGATATTGATCTGATTGTGGCGGGAACAGCAAATTCCATTTTGATGGTTGAAGGTGAGATGAAGGAGGTCCAGGAAGCTGAGATGGTTGATGCCATTGCTTTGGCTCATGAAGAGATCAAAAGGCAGTGTGCCTTGCTGTCTGAGCTGGAAGCGGCAACAGGCAATCAGGTAAAGCGCACTTACGAACACGAAAAAAAGAATCCTGATTTAAACGCTCAGATGCGCGCGTTTTGTTTCGACCGTTGTGCTGAAGTTGCTGCCATGGGTCTGGCTGATAAGCATAAGCGCTCAGAGCTTTTTAAAGGCATTAAGGATGAGTTTGTAGCCACATTGAGCGAAGAGGTGCGCAAGGAAAATGAATTCCTGATCGGAATGTATTTTCATAAGTTGCATAAAGAAGCGGTTCGTAAGGTAATGTTGGAAAAGAAGATTCGTCTGGATGGCCGTAAAATGGATGAGATTCGTCCGATCTGGAGTGAGGTAGATTATCTGCCCGGTCCTCACGGATCATCGCTGTTTACAAGGGGTGAAACCCAGTCGCTGACCACCGTTACGCTGGGTACAGCCTTAGATACTCAGATGGTTGACGGAGTAATCTTTGAAGGTGAGCTGAAGTTTTTGTTGCATTACAACTTCCCCAGTTTTTCTACGGGAGAGGCCCGTGCTCCAAGAGGTACCAGTCGTCGCGAAGTAGGTCACGGAAATTTGGCTCTGCGTGCTTTGAAAAATATGATACCGACAGATAATCCTTATACCATTCGTGTGGTGTCAGATATTCTGGAGTCAAACGGATCTTCTTCTATGGCTACTGTTTGTGCCGGTTCGCTGGCCTTGATGGATGCCGGAGTTAAAATTCGGAAGCCTGTTTCAGGTATTGCGATGGGTTTGATTTCTCATGAAGCCAGCGGACAATACGTGGTGCTGAGCGATATACTTGGAGATGAGGATCATTTGGGAGATATGGATTTTAAAGTTACAGGAACCGCTGATGGTATCACAGCCTGCCAGATGGATCTTAAGCTGAATGGTCTTTCCAAGGAACTTCTGATGGAAGCGCTTGAGCAAGCCCGCCGCGGAAGGCTTCATATTCTTTCTAAGATGAACGAGACCATGTCTGCGCCGCGTGAGGATTATAAGCCACATGCTCCAAGAGTAGAGGTAATTGTAATTGATAAGGAGTTTATCGGTGCGGTGATCGGGCCACAGGGTAAGATCATTCAGGAAATACAGGCTGAGAGTGGCACTACCATTAATATTGAAGAGAAAGACAACAAGGGATATGTTGAGATTTATGCAGTAAACAAAGATTCTATTGAGAAGGCCCGCAGAAGGATTCAGGGAATTGTTGCTGTTCCGGAGGTAGGAGAGGTTTATGATGCTACGGTGAAGTCGATCATGCCTTATGGTGCGTTTATGGAATTTTTGCCCGGTAAGCAGGGTTTGTTGCACATTTCGGAGATTTCGCACAAACGAATTGAGAGCATGGAAGGTATATTCCAGGACAATGAGGTAGTGAAGGTGAAGCTTGTAGGGGTAGATCCAAAGACCGGCAAGTACAAATTGTCTAGAAAAGCATTGATGGAGCGCGAGTCAGGTGCTGCAAAAGATGAATAAGCAGGAACAAATTCGGGAGCTGATTTGTGCTGAAGCAGGACAGTTGCCGGAGGTGGCTAAACAGATTTTAAAAACAGCCGGCGGAAGCCGGCTGTTTTTGTTTTTCGGAGATTTAGGTGCCGGCAAGACCACATTGATTCGCGAAATGCTCCGGCAATGGGGATTTGCAGATGAGATCAGTAGTCCGAGTTTCGGCATTATTAATGAATATCATTCTGCCGAAGGCAGAAGGGCAGCTCATATGGATTTGTACCGCATCAGAAGTACAACCGAACTTGAAGCTACGGGTGCCGGAGAGTGGCTGGTATCAGGAGATTTATGTTTGGTCGAATGGCCGGAAGTGGCACTTGAATGGCTGGAAACCTTAGACCGCGCAGAAGTTCATATATCTCAGCAGGGTATGTCGAGGGTTTTCCGTATTTTAGTAAAACATGTCTGACAAGAAACAATTTGAAGGCATCGCAGGGAAGCTGGGGCTGTCTCCTCGCGAGGAAGTAGCCACGGTGGGTCAGCGTCGCTCAAGACTTACTATTGGGATTCCAAAGGAGCGCACTTATCAGGAGCACAGGATCGGGCTTACACCGGAGAGTGTTCGCATTCTGGTGGCCAATGGTCATCAGATATTGATTGAAGAGGGAGCAGGAAAAGATTCTCATTTCAGTGATCACGAATATTCGGAAGCCGGAGCGCAGTTGAGCAGTTCGATGGAAGAAATATACAAATCGGATATTCTGGTAAAAATAACGCCTCCCAATCCGTCTGAGTATCCTTATCTGCAGCCCAATCAAACCATTATTTCTCCCATTCATTTGCCTGCTATGGGCAGGGAGCAGATACAGACCCTGATGCAAAAACGGATTACCGCTTTGGCCTTTGAATATATTCAGGACAATGCAGGCTTGTTTCCGCTGGTTCGTTCCATGAGCGAGATTGCGGGCAACTCTGTTATTCTGCTTGCTGCTGAATTTTTGTGCAATGCCAATGAAGGCAAGGGTATTCTTCTGGGAGGAATTTCGGGGGTAGCTCCAGCCAAGGTCGTGATTCTCGGTGCGGGTGTAGTAGGAACTTCTGCCGCCAGAGCGGCGATCGGACTCGGCGCTATTGTTTCGGTGTTCGACAACAATATGTATAAGCTCATGCGCCTGCAGGAGAAGATCAATGCAAGGGTATTCACTTCAACCATCATTCCTGAAATTCTCGCACAAGAACTACGTTCGGCAGATGTGGCCATCGGAGCCATTCATTCCAAGCAGGGGCGCACTCCCGTTATTGTAACTGAGGGCATGGTTGCACAAATGAAAGAAGGAAGTGTAGTGATAGACGTGAGTATTGATCAGGGTGGATGTTTTGAAACATCCCGCCTCACTTCTCATGCCCATCCATCATTCCGCGAGCATGGAGTTATTCATTACGGCGTGCCCAATATTCCTTCCCGGGTATCAAGAACGGCCTCTTATGCGTTTTCAAATATTCTCACACAGATCTTACTTAGATGCGGAGAGTTGCAAGGTATGAAAGGTTTGATTTATGAAGATCCGGGAATTCGGCACGGAACTTATATTTACAGGGGGCATCTCACCAATCAGCATCTCTCAGAATTGTTTCAGATCAAGTGTTCGAATCTTGACCTTCTCTTCTCATCTCATCTTTAAGCGAGATTTCTCACTTGTAGTTTTTTGTAGTGTATGGCGGCATTGATTTCATAGCCGATGAGAAGTACAAATGCATTTACATTAAACCATATCATCAGCAGCATGATGGTACCGATAGACCCAAAAACAGTATTGTAGGTTGAAAAGTTACTTACATAATAAGAGAACCCAATCGAGGTAAGGATAGAGAGTATAGTGGTTACGGTGGCTCCGGGTGAAATGAATTTATACCTTTCTTTGGTAGCCGGACCGTAGTAGTAAATCAGTGATATGCCAAGAAAGAAAGTGGTCACAATTAAGATATAACGTATAAGATCCGCAATGAGCCTGGTCATGAGATCATTGAGGCCGATGAAGCCAAAAACAGCATTCAGGATGGCCTGTCCGGCAACAATGGTGATGACAGAAAACAAAA
>CAZUHX010000025.1:3506-16215 GCA_964620795.1 uncultured Chitinophagaceae bacterium | reverse complement strand
CCAGGAGAAAAGTTATTTTGAAGGCGATGAGGCGGGTTTGTAATGCATTGCGTTTTTCATAATGTTCATACGATTTATCGAAGGTAGCCATCATGGTGATCACACCATCAGAGGTGAGCGTGAGCAGCAGTACCAGACTACCTGTGAGCAGGCCTCCTCTGCGATTAAGCAAAAGGTCGTTAAGTGTTCCAAGGATAAAATTGTAAAATTCTCCACCCGGCAAAACGGTTTGAAGAAATGCTTCAATATTGTCTGCATTGATGTCTCTGATACCCAGGTAAGGAACCAGGGAAAAAATAAAAATCAGGGTTGGAAACAGTGCAAGAAAAAAACTGAATGCGATGGATTTGCTTCGCACATTCAGATTGTTTTTTCTGATTTCATCCCTAAAAATGCGGACGACTTCTGCAACGGGAATTCCATCCAGGCCGGGTAGTGTAAACTGAAAGAGCCGAGAGAGAGCATCCTTCTTCATGCCATACCATCTCTGAATTTTCTGCTTCATGGTCAGGACTAAAAATACGGTTGCAGAACTTTTTGAAGGGAGGCCGGTGCCATGATGACTCTTCCACTTGTTTTCTGAACGAAAGCCAGATCAGTACTTGCCTCGTGTATGAGTTTTCCTTCAGCGTTTTTGAGGAGATAGTTAAACTGAATAATTCGCCCGGGAATCTGAGGAATACAGAGTTCCATGAGCAGTAAATCGTCGTAAAGAGCAGGACCGATAAATTTCTGCTGCATTCTTGTTACGGGCATTATCACGCCTTCTGCTTCCAGTGAGGCATACGGCAAACCCAGTGAGCGAAAAGCTTCGGCTCTTGCAATTTCAAAGTAATAGGCATAGTTGCCGTAATAGACGTAACCCATCTGGTCTGTATCTCCGTATCTCACTCTGATCTCCGTATGGTATTTAAACATATTAATGTATATTTAATACATTTAGCTTTTTCTGATATTGCCTGGCTACTTTCAGGTGCTCATCGAAGTTACGCGAGAATACGGAATATCCGCTCATATCCGGATTGGCGCAAAAATACAGGTAGTCTGAAATCTCCGGATTGAGAACTCCGTCTATGGCGGCCCTTGAAGGCATACAGATTGGGCCCGGAGGAAGACCTGTATATTTATAAGTGTTGTATGGAGACTCTACAGATTTGTGCCAGGAGGTAATGCGTTTGGCACTGAAGTCGCGGGTGGCAAACACAAGTGTAGGATCTGCCTGCAGCGGCATTCGTATTCGAAGCCGGTTGAGGTATACACCTGCAATTCGCCTCATATCAGATTGCTTGATGCTTTCGCGCTGAACGATGGATGCCAGAATCATCACTTGCTGAGGACTTAGCTTCAACTTTTCAGCCTTGTCTGTTCGATCTTTATTCCAGAATTGCTCTCTTATCGAATGAAGCTTTCTGAGGGTGGAAGAAACAGGATTTGTCCAATAAAATTCGTAATTGTCAGGTATGAAAGCGGTGAGCACTGATTCAGTATCAACACCTATCGAAGCACAGAATCCGGGATGTTTCAGACTATCAAGGAATACCGAGGAATCTGCCGCAAATGTTCTTCCCAGCAGTCCTGCAAATTGCTCAGGGGTTGAGATGTTGTATATCACAAGTTTCACGGGCGATTGAAGACCTGCCAGAAAAGTATTTACGATCTGCCTGTTGTTCATGCAGGCTGCAAGCCTGTAATATCCGGGTTTTACCTTGCCGGATAAATTCTTGAGTTCGGCCAGAAGTGCAAAGCTCCATTCTGAACGAAGTAGTTTGTTTTCTCTGAGTTGACTTTTCAGTTCATCAATATCCTGTCCCGGATATATTTTGATGATTCGCGTAGTATAGTCCGTGCGAATATTGTTTGCAAAAAGCAACTCACGACCTGCCCAGCTTACCAATCCCAAAATGGTCAATATCAATATGACAATAAATATTCTCACAGATGCTGCTCTCTGAATTTTTTTAAAACAGAGGGCGAAGGTAAGGGACAATTTTCTTTCGTACCAAACCAGCGATATCGCTTTTGTGCGATCAGATCATAAACTCTGTCACTTAAACTGCCGGGAATCAGACTGAGCAGCTTTGCAGCGAGCTGCATTTTCGGAAGTCTTTGCAGGCAATGCAGTGCTGCAGTTGATCGTGTGAGAAATCGGCCCTGATACACCACCACTACAGAATCCGGCAGTGGATGAATGGAGGAGTCTTTGAGCAGTTTAATGCCTGTTTCCGAGTTTAAGGGTGCAAACCGAAAGCTACTTTTCTTATCTTGGGAAACGATAAAGTAAACAAAGCGGTGACAGAGACCACAATCTCCGTCATAAAGGACCACGGAGATTTCCTCTTTACTCATGGTCCGACTTTAATAAACTTTTTGCTGCTGCTTTGCCCCGTTGACAAATCAGTCTTTACAAGCAAATAAAAGCCCGGGCTGAGTGCCTGGAGATCAAGCCGCTTTCCCGATAAATCCAGTTTGAATTTTTTTCCTGATAAGTCGAAAGCATGAAATACTTGCTTGCCCGTTTCCGTTTCCTGCTGAGGATTGATCCATAACTCATTTATTGCAGGATTGGGATAAACCTCCCAGTCTGATTCCGGTCTGCGGAGATCTTTAACAGAGGTCGTGAATCCCTGATAATCGGTGTCGAAAACAAGTCTTATCATGGGCGAACCTTCAGGGGTAACCAGACTGCGCTTCCATTGGGCATTGGTGTAGATATACATGTGGCGGTAGCCCTTGTTGCTGTTGAGATCATATCCGATCTGAAGATTGCGGGTATCGGTCTGAGACCATCCGATGTACAACTTTGATGGTACAATCAGAGGCGTATCCAACACATAGGTCGTAAAGCCATTGATCGAATCAATGTAGTATGGCTTTTTATTTTCTATGGAAATTACGGCTGAATCTGTATAGCTAACATCATTCAATCTGAGTGAATCCCATATTTGAAATGAAAATATAAGATCATTTACGTTTTCATTGATCTGGGTAAAGAGTACCTGGAAGGCTACAAGGGTATCGGGCTGATTGAGTTCAAATTCGTAAGCGAATTTTTTGAGGCCAAGTCCTTCAAGGCCATAGGCGCGCTCTGCGCTTCCGTCATCGTAGGCCAGTATATTCGAAAATACCTGAAGCCCGCGCACTGTATCATTGGCGGCATTGATGTCGGAGGGGCTGATAAAAGATTCTGTGAGCATCAACATGCTATCGTTATTCAAAGCGGGCAATACAAAGTCTCTTGAAGGATTAATACTGAGGTAATTGACCGTTGATGCATTGAAAGCCTGAGTAGCGGATGTAAACACTGAAGACGCTGTTGGAAAAAGTAAACTTGCGCTTTGTGTGTAATTGGGCGCAGGCGCTGTGCCTGCCTCATTGTTACGTACACCAAGACTGATGGAATCAGAAAGATCTGCATTGCCTGAATATTGATCTGCCGGCATCAGGGAATAGTTTTTTAATACCGAAGGCATATCCTGAATGTAGCCAATGTCAATAATGACACTGTCTGCAGCAAAGCGGTTTCTGTCCAGTCTTATGTAATCAAGATGCCAGTGATCATTGTTTCCGGAAAGTGAAGCCAGATTTCTGAAACGGAACTGAAATTTGTTGTGAAAGAAATTGTGAAACGGAAGTACCTTAACCGGAACCAATACTTGTCTGAAGAAGTTGGTAACCGAATCAAGTCTTTGAAAACCGGGTACCGACCAAACACCAACCCATTGTTCGAAATCGTCCAAAAATTCCAGAATGAGTGAATCCTGAAGATTGGGCCAGTCGCCCAGGCCTTGGGGTTCATAGAAAAAACTTATATAAATAGAATCTCCATTGGTATAGGATGAAAGATCAATAGGTTTGGAGGTGAGTTCATCTGCCGTACCATATGCATTCACAAGGCGGTTGTTGTAAGCCCGGCCGGTTTCGTCAAGGCCGTCGAGAGTGGCTACGCCAAGGGTAGGAGGGAAGACAGGGAATGAACGATTGACCCAGGCATAGCGATCCATCCAAAGCCATTCGGGGCGAAGGTTGGCATAATAGATGACCGGACTGTATTCAAGCAGCGTATCTGGGTTTACTGCATCATCAGTCATCAGCACTGAATCTATGGGCAGACCGCTTGCAGAATCAAAACTGTAGGAATAATACTCGGGATAAAGCGTAAACTGAGCAGAGGGTGTCGCATTGATGCAATCGTTGATTCCCGCATCCATGTAGTTAAAAACTATTCCTGCTTTGGGGGTAGAGTCCAGCTTTTGGCCGGCTACATCGAAGAAATACTGCCAACTTTGGCTGCGCATAAATCGGGCCTGGATATAATTGATTCCGGAGTTGATCACACAAGCACCGCTGGCATTCACCACAGAATCTGTCACGGCGTTAAAAGGGAAGCCTCCATCAGGTAAGCGGGATGAGGAGAAATCATCTACGAAGGGAAGATTCAGAACATTGCTGTTGATTACATAATTGTCGCCATAAATCAGGGCTTTGGCTCTGGAAGTTGAATGAAGAGACTTAGTCCAGGACTGCGCATTCCTGAGCTGAGGATTTGTCTCTAAGGAATAAATATGCTCCTGAGCCTGCAGTGGAATCTGTGCGATAGTGAGTAGAAAGACAAGAAGAATCACGGGCATATAACGTCCTGGCGTTTGATTTATTGAACTTGAGCAGAATCTTCGGTTTCATACCATTCGGGATGCAGCTCAATGCCTGCCGGAAGTACCGGTGCAAGGAACAGGTCTATGGGTTCTCCTGTATTGACGGTGTTTCCCGGCTGAAAGACCGGCAGCTGTCTGTAAACCAGTGCATTAAGCGTATCTGTTACATCCTCATTAACGACTACAGCACCAATATTGAGATTATTGGCACGCAGCTTAAATCTGGCTTCTTCCAGCGTAAGTCCGATGAGATAGGGAAGAGCAATCATTCCCCCACCCAGTCCATCGCCGGCTACCAGATCAATTACCGATCCTTTGGGGAGTTTTGTTTTCGGACTGATGGTTCGTCCCCTAAACTGAAGTGAAAGAACTGCATTGAGATGCGGATCGGGTCTGTAGATGGTTTCTCCTACTTTGAATCCATAGCTTTTGAGCAGCAGCTGTGCCTGCTTCAGAGAGCTCTTTCCGGCAAGATCAGGGACCTCAGTTTTGGGAGGCTGTGAAGCATTCACCACCAGATAAACCAGTCTGCCTTTTTTGACCTGTGTACCCGGTTCAGGATTTTGGTCAATTACTGCTCCCGGCGGAAGGTCCTGATGAAAGGAAGAATCCTGAATCTGCCACTGCAAATCAAGTTCTTCGATTGTCTTCCCGGCTTGAATCAGATTTTTACCCTTTACAGAGGGGACAGTCAGGCTCTCACCATGATCGGTATATCCGGCAATAATCCAGTTTACTACAGACAGAACGAGTCCGAAAATGACCAGGGCGGCCAGGACATTGTAAAGCACAAATTTTCTCTGCTCTCTGTTCATCCTGTTTGGCTTATTGAACCGTTTGGTAGGCCTTCAATCCTGCTTCCAGGCAGTCCATGGCTTTGGCCAGATCGGTTGTGTTGAGCACATAAGCGAGGCGAACTTCCGAGCTTCCGGCTCCGGGAGAAGCATAAAAGCCTGGTCCCGGTGCCATCATTACCGTGCCGCCTTCATGCCTGAAACTTTCGAGCATCCAGCGGCAAAAGTGGTCTGCGTTCTTTACCGGAAGACTGGCCACGGCATAGAAGGCTCCTCCCGGATTGGGGCAGACTACTCCCGGCATGGCGTTCAGCCTTGCAATCATCAGATCACGTCGTTTTTGATACTCGGCGATAATGCCATCGTAATAAGACTGATCAAGATCAAACAGTGTTTCGCCGGCCAGCTGCCCGAGCGAGGGTGGGCTGAGTCTGGCCTGAGCAAACTTGAGTACAGCCTGATATAATGATTGATTGCGGGTAACCAGGGCACCAATTCGTGCGCCACAAGCGCTGAACCTTTTACTCACAGAATCAAATACCACCACATGTTCATCGAGATCCGGTAGTGTTAGGGCAGAGATGTGTTCTTTGCCACCATAGAGGAACTCCCGGTACACTTCGTCAACGAATAGGAAAAGATTGTGCTTCAAACAAAGTGAGCGCAAAACTTCCAGTTCTTCGCGGGTGTAAAGGTAACCTGTGGGATTGTTCGGATTACAAATCAGAATGGCTCTTGTAGCAGGCGTAATTTTTTCTTCAAAGGAATGAATGGCAGGAAGTGCAAAACCATCGGATATGGAAGTAGAGACCGGAACAACCTTGATATCGCCCGCTCTGGCAAAACCAATGTAGTTGGCATACATCGGCTCAGGGATAATGATTTCTTCGCCTTGGTTGATGCAGGCCATCATCGCAAATGACAGAGCCTCTGAGGCTCCTTCAGTGATCAAGAAGTTTTCGGGCCCTACCGAAATGCCGAGACGATTATAATATTCAGCAAACTTTTTGCGATAGGAGAGGTAACCTTCCGAAGGGCAGTAGGCCAAAACTTTCATATCGAGTTGCCGCAGGGCATTCCAGAAGGCAGCCGGAGTTTCAAGATCAGGCTGACCGATATTGAGATGATATACCTTAACTCCTTCCTGTTTGGCCTGATCGGCAAAGGGAACCAGTTTGCGGATGGGTGATGCGGGCATTTGCTCCGCCTTGAGGGAGAGTTTGGGCATATGGTTCAAAAATAGCCGAATTCTGCGTGCAAGCAATGAATACTCTTCCTGCCTTCAGGAACGCAGGATGTCATGACCCATCTTGTCGCGCTTGGTCTGAAGATAAAAGTGGTTGTGCGGATTCGGACTTACTTCAATCGGAACATTTTCCACGATTTCAAGCCCGTAGCCGATCAGTCCGACCCGTTTTTTGGGATTGTTGGTCATCAGTCGCATTTTTCTTACCCTGAGGTCGTGCAGAATCTGAGCCCCCACACCATAATCACGATGATCCATATTGAACCCGAGCGCCAGATTGGCTTCTACCGTATCTTTTCCCTCTTCCTGAAGCTTGTAGGCTTTTAGCTTATTGACCAGACCAATTCCCCTTCCTTCCTGCTGCATATAAAGAATGACCCCTTTTCCCTCCTTCTGAACCATTTCCATGGCTTTCTGAAGCTGGTCTCCGCAATCGCAGCGCATTGAATGCAGAATATCTCCTGTGGCACAGGACGAATGCACTCGTACTAACACAGGTTCATCGTCTTCCCAACTGCCTTTCACCAGCGCAAGATGAACATCCTGGGTGTTGATTTGCTGATAGGCCAGCAGTTCAAAATCACCGTATTTGGTTGGCATATTCACGCTCACTTCACGTTCTATCAATCTTTCATTGAGCATTCTGTACTCAATCAGGTCTTTGATGGAAATGATTTTGAGGTTAAATTTTTCTGCAATCTGAAAAAGATCGTTCAGTCGGGCCATGGAACCATCTTCATTCATGATTTCTACCAGAACACCGGCCGGCTCAAAACCGGCCAGACGCGCCAGATCAATGGTGGCTTCAGTATGACCTGCCCTGCGCAGTACTCCTCCCTCTTTGGCTCTGAGCGGAAATATATGTCCCGGACGGGCAAGTTCTTCGGGTCTGGTTTCCGGATTGATCAGCGCCTGAATGGTTTTAGCACGATCGTGAACAGAAATGCCGGTGCTGCAACCATGTCCGGTCAGATCCACCGATACGGTAAATGCGGTTTCATGCAGCGAACTGTTGTTGCCTACCATGAGGTTCAGCCCCAGTTCTTCGCAACGGGATTCTACCAAAGGCGTGCAGATCAGTCCGCGGCCATGGGTGGCCATGAAATTGATAATCTCGGGAGTCACATTTCTGGCAGCAGTAACAAAATCGCCCTCGTTCTCGCGATCCTCGTCATCTACCACGATCACCATCTTGCCATTTTTGATCTCTTCTATGGCTTCGGCTATGCTGTCAAGCTTGTATTTACTCATATTGCAAATCTGCGTATTAAGTGTTTCTTGTAGTGGGTTCCCAGAAAGATTCCCGCCTGCCTTTCAGATATTTTGTGAAACCTGAAAGCAATGCCAGATTCATGTGAAGAAAATAGCCGGGGGTTCGGATCCATGCCGGTAGAGCGGGGATAAATAAAAGCGCAAACAGTACTGCGGGAATCAGAAGCAGCAAACCGGCTGCAAGAAAGAGTCCCTTAGAAAGCAGGCCGGTCATGAGTCCGGTAAGCAGCATAATAAGAAAGATCGGGCTCAGCCAGCGCAATACCTTATGCGACCAAAAGCAGTAAGCGAGAGGAAGGGGGGGGCGCCACAGCAGATAGCCGAAGCGTTGCAGGTTTTGAATATTTCCCTGAGCGATTCTTTCTTTTCGCTTGAATTCCACAGAAGGATCCTGGCTTACATCTTCTGTGCAAATGGCCTGAGGCACAAACAAAGCCTGATGGCCCTTTTCAAGTGCGAGCATGCCCAGGTAGAAATCATCAACCAGGAAGCCATCCGGAATGGGTTCAAAAAGCTTGGGGCGAAAGGCAAAGCATCCTCCGGGAGGAGCCAGCATGCAACCCCACAAATCCGATTCTGCCTGCTTGATCAGATTATCCCAACTCAGGTAAAACTTTTCGGAGGCCGCAATCCCTTTTCCGGAAACTTCCGGATTCACAATTCTTGCACCGGCCACGCCCACTTCGGGGTTTTTCATGGCAGCAGCCAAAGAAGAAAGTAGTGATGGCGTAAAAAAAACATTGGCGTCTGTGAAGATCCAGTGACCGCCCTCGCGGGCAAAGTGATTTTTCCAGTAACCGGCCAGCTGATTCAAAATGCCCGTCTTTCCTGTTCGTTCACTGAAAAATATCGGTATCAGCTGATCCGGATAAACCACCGCCCACTTCTTCAGAATTTCGTTGGTTTGATCGGTTGACTGATCTGATCCGATCAGAACCCTGATGCGGGATTTCGGATAATCTGTGTAAAAAATGCTTTGCAGTTTTTGTTCAAGTACTTTTTCTTCATTTCTCGCTGCCATCAGAATCGTCAGAAAAGGTTGAGCGTTATCTTCCAAAGGCAGCTGTTTGGGCTTAACAGACTGAAGGTATTTTAAAACAAGCAAACTGATCGGAAAGAACACATAGCTGTGGAGCACGGGAAGAAGTCCCGCTATAGTGAGTATAAGGGCTGTTGTTGTTAGGCTTTCTCCTTGCATAAAAGGGCTTCAACCAGTTTTTTTCCAATCACTTTTTCCCCGAATTGAGTTTGATGCAAATCCTGAGCTGCAATAACAGCTTGCTTTCTAAGCTCAGGCTTGAGCAGAATCTGTATTAAAGCAGAAGCAAAACCCTCTGCATCATCTGCCAGTTGAATGGCTGCGCTCGATTCACTCACAATCCCTTCTGCACCCATTGAGGTGCTTACCACAGGCTTTCCCATGGCCAGAGCTTCAAGAATTTTTAGCCGCATACCTGAACCCGAAAACAAAGGTACGGCAAGAACATCGCATGAGCGAACAAATGCCTGTGCATCAGGAACCTCACCATGCAGCACCACCGCTTTAATGTCATGACCTTCTATGTCTCTCGGAAAATTTCTGCCGGCCAGATGCAGTTCTGCATCGGGAACTTTCTCTGTAACCAAAGGCCAGACCTTTCTGAGCAACCAAATCCACCCCTCATGGTTGGGAAACCAGTCCATGGAGCCGATGAAATAAACTTTTTTACCGCTGCTTACTTCAGTTGTGTTGGTGGTTTCAATACCGGCAGGAATTGTAAAATGCGGAATGCCTTTTGCATACTGTGCGGCCCAGCGGGCATCTCTATCCGTGATGGGTATTATTACATCGGCCAGCGGGATTTGTTTTTCTTCAAATCTTTTGATGGAGGAAGACAAATAAAAGTATACCTGTTTCTTTAGAAATGAATCAGTATTCATGGCCAGTCGTTGCCAGATCTCATGTTCTGCATTATGCAGTCTTAGCGCAATCTTTACCCTGTGACGACGCAAAACCGGCAGGTAGGCCATCAGATAAATTCCTTCCAGTAATACCACATCAAAATCTCCCCGGCTCAGCAGCTTATTCAATTTTTCAGCAAATGCTCGGCTGTAAAAGCGATAAACATGAAAAGGCAGAGGGCTTGTTGCCGAGCAGAGAAACTTCCATAAAGAGGGTCGGGTGTCAATCTCTGACGAATGGATCTTAACTCCCAGTTCCTGCATACAAATTTGCTGAAGATCGGCTGAGGCATGATGTTTCAGCGTGTTGAGCGCAAGTACTTCCGGCTGGCATCCTGCAGACTTTAGTGCACGGAGGTTACACAGAATGGCCTGTACTTCACCATCCGAAGGAGGCCAGGGATACTTTTTGGTTAACTGCAATACTTTCAATATCGTAGTTTTGTGCACTTCGCAGCCAAATTATAGAAAAAGCACGCATTGCATGTACGGAAACAAAAAGGTGGTGGTGGTTCTGCCCGCATACAATGCGGCGAAAACGCTGGAGCAGACCTACAGGGAGATACCGCACGATCTGGTAGATGAGCTTGTGTTAGTAGACGATGCCAGCAAAGACGACACCATTGCGGTTGCCCAGCAGCTGGGCATCAGGCACATCATCATTCACGAGCAAAACAAGGGTTATGGCGGCAATCAGAAGTCATGCTACAAAAAGGCGCTCGATCTTGGGGCAGATATTGTGGTGATGCTTCATCCCGATTATCAATACACTCCCAGACTTCTCACTGCCATGGTAAGTATCATCGGCAATGATTTGTATCCGGTAGTGCTGGGCTCTCGTATTCTTGGTAAAGGCGCACTCAAGGGAGGTATGCCCACTTATAAATATTTGTTTAACCGTATGCTCACCTTCTCCCAGAACCTGCTCATGGGTCAGAAGCTTTCAGAATACCATACGGGCTACCGGGCATACAGCGCTCAGGTACTCCGTACCATACCCTTCGAAAACAATTCCGATGATTTTGTTTTTGACAACCAGGTGCTTGCTCAGATTTTTTACTACGGTTTTGAAATTGGTGAAGTGACCTGCCCCACCAAATATTTTGAAGAAGCCTCTTCCATCAATTTTCAGCGCAGTATGGTTTACGGAATAGGTTGTATGAAAACGGCCTTAACCTACATGCTCTGCAAAGCAGGTTTGATGAAATCTGAACTTTTTACCGCCAAATCTTCTTCATGAGCCATGCTCTGTTTCACTTTTTGAAAGCCGAGATCAGGGCCGAACTCAGAAACCGCTCTCTGGCGGGAGCAGTGGTTATGTATGTTTTTGCCTGTGTGGGAGTAGTCTATTACAGTCTTCAGTTCAACGAAGGGGCGGGAACGATAAGTCCGTCGGTCTGGGGAATCCTTTTTTGGCTGATCATTTTATTCACCTGTTCAGGCGGCATGAGCAATTTATTGCTTAAGGAAAATCAGAACCGGCAACAGTATTGGTATTGGTCATGCAGTCCTACGGTGTTTCTGTTGGGCAAAACATTATTTAATCTGTTGTTTGCTGAATTACTTGCGCTCACGGCATGGATAGTTCTGGCTGTGATGACCTCTCAAATGCAGAATATTAATCCGGCATTCTGCTGTGTGGTTTTGCTGGGCACTGCCGGTTTCTCGGTGCTTTTTACCGGCATGAGTGCCATTGCCGGCCGGGGAACTCAAAATAGTCTGCTTTCCGCAATTCTTGGTTTTCCGCTTGTGATTCCTCTCATGATTTTTGTTACAAGGCTTTCTGCCAATGTATTGCAATCCGGTGATCTGGATCAAACCGGCTGGAAAAATCTGTTCCTGATCGGGACCTTCGATATTCTTTTGCTGGCGCTTGGCCTGATCTTATTTCCCTATATTTGGCGCGATTAATGGAGCGGTTTATCCGACAAATGTGGTGGAAATATACTTCGGTGGCACTCTTGCTGGCCTCCGTTGCGGGTGGTTTGCTGCTGCCGCTTGGAGCAGGAATTGTGCGGCTTGAACCCTACCTCATCAAAGAATCAGGAATCGTTACGGTTACGATCTTTGGTCACCACACCCACTTTAATGCAGAGGATACCCGCACTTGGCTCAGGGATCGTGGAAAATACTACTGCATAGATTCTTTTAAAGCTTCAGACCAGCAGCAGATGTTTCTGTATCTTGATACCAGGATGGTACCTTCCGGGCAACGTGCTCTCGATCTGGTGGTCAACAACCGGCATGACGGGACCATCGCATTAAGAGAGGCCGTAATGCTTAAAACCGGTACAACAGACAGCATTGCTCCGATTACATGCGAACCATCTGTCGAAAATAACCGTGCGTCCGGCATCTCTTTCCCTTACCGGGAAATTCTTTACGAATCTATCCGCAACTTGTTTTTTCATGTGCCCATGTGGTTCGGCATGCTGTTGCTCTTGCTCATATCTTTTGTGCAAAGCATAAAATTCCTGAGAACCGGCAATCTTTCGCACGACCTTATGGCCGCATCTTTCGTGAGAGCAGGACTGATCTACGGAATCCTTGGACTTCTCACCGGCATGGTATGGGCCAATTACACCTGGGGTGAGCCCTGGCCGAATGATCCGAAGCTCAACGGGGCTGCCATGGGCGTACTGATCTACTTTGCCTACTCCATTCTTCGCGGAGCCATACCTGACGAAATCAGAAAGGCAAGACTTAGTGCTGTATATAACCTTTTTGCTTTTGTGATATTTATACTTTTTATATTTATTATTCCCCGGCTCACCGATTCTCTTCATCCGGGCAACGGAGGTAAT
>CAZUHX010000025.1:0-3407 GCA_964620795.1 uncultured Chitinophagaceae bacterium | reverse complement strand
ACACCCTGCGTTTCTTTTTCTATCCGGCGGTAATCGGTTGGGCTGGATTAGGATGCTGGATTGCCGGACTTATGGCCAGAATTTCTTCGCTGGAAAACCAAAAAATCTAAAAAATGGAGGCCTTTTTTCAATCAGATCTTAAGATATGGGTAGTAGCTGCTGTGCTGCTCATTATCCTGAGCGGGCTTATTTTTACACTCTTCCGGCTTGATGCCAGAGTAAAACGTTTAGAGTCAGAAAAAAACTGAGCCTCCCTTATTTTACCAAACGATGTTTTATAAGTCGTTGGAATTAATATAGGTTTGCCCCCCAAAACCAAAATCAAGCTCCATGGCAAAGAAAACCAGCCTGAAGGACCTCAGTTTCCTGGAGAGCGTTTCTCATTATTTTGACAAAGCCGCTCCCTTTACCGGTATGTCTGCCGGTTTGCTCGACCAGATCAGAGCCTGCAACTCTGTGTATCGGATGCGTTTCCCTGTTAAAGTAGGAAATGAAGTGCAGGTGATTGAAGCTTATCGTGTTCAGCACAGTCACCACCGAATGCCCACCAAAGGCGGTATCCGTTATTCTTTGCATGTAGATCAGGATGAAGTGATGGCGCTGGCTGCGCTCATGACCTACAAGTGTGCGATTGTTGACGTTCCTTTTGGAGGAGCCAAAGGCGGCATCAAGATTGACCCTCGCACCACATCGGTTGAAGTACTCGAAAGGGTAACCCGCCGATACACCACAGAGCTGGTCAAGAAAAACTTTATCGGTCCCGGTCAGGATGTACCTGCACCCGATTACGGTTCGGGAGAAAGGGAAATGGCCTGGATCATGGATACCTACATGACGCTTCGTCCGGGCGAGGTAGATGGTTATGCCTGCGTGACCGGAAAGCCGGTTTCACAGAATGGAATCAAAGGCCGCACCGAGGCCACCGGACGCGGAGTGGTTTATGCCCTGAATGAGGCTGTGCGTCATGCAGATGACATGAAAAAACTCAAACTCACCACCGGGCTTGAAGGAAAGCGTGTGGTGATTCAGGGTCTTGGCAATGTTGGTTTTTATTCTGCCAAGTTTATTCGCCAATACGGAGCCAAAGTGATTGCCATTGCTGAGTATGAAGGTGCAATTTATGACGAGAGAGGCTTGGATCCCGAAGCCGTTCAGGCGCATCGCAAAGCCACCGGATCTATACTGAATTTCAAAGGAGCCAAAAATCTGAAGCGGAACATGGATGCGCTCGAACTTGAGTGTGATATCCTGATCCCCGCTGCGCTTGAGCGTCAGATTACAGAAGCCAACGCGCCCAATATCAAAGCAAAAATCATTGCCGAAGCCGCCAACGGTCCTATTACCCCTGCGGCTGAAGAAATTCTGCTCAAAAAAGGAATTTGGATTATACCTGATATGTATATCAATGCAGGAGGCGTAACGGTTTCTTATTTTGAATGGCTCAAAAACCTCAGTCATGTTCGTTTTGGTCGCATGCAGAAGCGATTTGAAGAACAGAGTCAGCAGAACATGGTAAACCTCATTGAAGAAATGGCGGGCAAGAAACTCAATCCTTCCCAGCGCAATGTGGTGATTCACGGCGCCTCGGAGCTGGATCTTGTCAATTCCGGTCTGGAAGACACCATGATCAGTGCCTACAATGATATCCGAAATGCATACTATGGCATCAAAGGCATCAAAGATCTTCGCACCGCAGCATTTACGGTTGCACTCAATAAAATCAAGGAGTCATATTATTCCATGGGTATTTTCCCATAATTGGTAATCTTCTTCATCTGTTAAAGACCGCATAATGCGGTCTTTTTTTTGCCTTCCCGATTTGTTTGAATCAGATAACTTATATGAGCATTTACTTTCCGTTTGCCTGTCTTTTTATGGCAATAGCATAGAAGTATCTGGCAAATATTTTTGGCCAATTGTGATCAAAGTGCTTGGGTTTACAGTCTGCCAGATTGTTCATTCAAACGGTGTTTTGGGGTTGGTTTACCAACTAAATGTATAAACAGAATATTTATTATATAAAATATAATTTGTTGCAGTCATTCTGTCATCTGTTGCTCTTACCACTGTTTATTTTTAGTGTTTTGATTTCATTGCGATAGTTTGTTGTATTGACATCAAGTCTCTTTTCTATGTTTTCGACTTGTTCGAAATTTATATTTAAATAATATTAATATAATATACTTTAAAAGTTATTATAATTATTATATGTTAATGTATTATTGCGAGAGGGATTGGAGGGGCCGGAACGGGTCGCAGCAAGTCTGCGACGGAACCCCCGTAAAGCCCGGCCGGGGCGAAAGGCCCTGGGAAAGTGATTTTAGCAGCGGGGATTTTCCTGACATAAGCGTGATATGCATTTTTCCGGCATATGGCCTGAGTCCCCGGCTCGCCCTGATTTCAGTACTTCATTAAACCCATACTTTGGTGCCCTCCGAACAGTTGGCGCATATATCTATGTTTTTGCGCCCTTTGAGAAGTTTTTGCCTGAATGTATGGTATAAGTCGCTTTGCCAAATTTCCCGCAGGCTCTGTGCCCGGATGTCTCCCAGTCTGTGATTTGCATCTTTGTCGAAACAACAAGGTACTATTTTGCCATCCCAACTCATGACACAAGAGTGCCACATTTTCCAACAGTGATCCGGATGCCCGCCGGAGACATGGTATTTTCCATTTTTTCCTTTGCGGTATCGGGTGTAAGCCGGCTCGTCGGGAATCAGGGGATTACCATTTTCGTAATCATAAACCTGTGCTGTTTTGAGCTTAACTTCATCTACGCCAAGTTCTTTGCCCAGACGAAAGATTTCGGGAACCTGGTGCTCGTTGGGTTTAACCACTAAAAATTGAAGAATGATGTGCGGGTTCTTCGCATTCAGCCTGCGACGCGCCTCGATGAGATTCTTCGTTCCCTCTATCACTTTCTGAAGCTCACCTCCCCGGCGGTATTGCTCATATACTTCCTGCGTACTTCCGTCGATGGAGATGATGATTCGGTCCAGCCCGCTGCGCACGGTTTCTTCGGCACGTCTGGGGCTGAGGTAATGTCCGTTGGTAGAGGTTACGGTATAAATATTTTGATCATGCGCCTCTTTAACCAGATCGGTAAAGCCGGGGTGGAGATAGGGTTCCCCCTGAAAGTAAAAGTAGAGATACAAGAGATCAGGAGCAGCTTCATCAAGCAGCTTTTGGTACAGCGCGGGATCAAGTTTTCCGGTAGGTCTTGTAAAAGAACGAAGGCCGCTGGGGCATTCAGGGCAGCCCAGATTGCATGAGGTGGTGGGTTCTACCGAAATGGTGAACGGCATTCCCGCATGCACCGGCCGGCCGAGCATTCTGCTCATATAATAAGAGCCCAGCACCAGTCCTGCATTCCGGATTTTGCGGGCACTGAGGCGCGATAGGAATCT
>CAZUHX010000024.1:0-22582 GCA_964620795.1 uncultured Chitinophagaceae bacterium | reverse complement strand
CACAGGTTTTTACGGGCATCCGCTGGACTTTCGGATCAGACACAAGTATTACCACCGACTTCAGATCAGGCGGTTCCTGGGCAAGCCTGACGGGAGCAAGTTTTGTGAAATCCAGAAAATATACAGTTGAAATATATTTCAATAATTCAAATGCGTCTCAAACCTATTCAAGATCGTCATCCAACTATACCATTACTTCCAACTGCTGGCACCTTTGGATCAATGGCACGCAGGTAGGAACCAACTGGGCAAAGGCGCAAATGGCTACTTCCTCGGTGATCAGATCATTCATGTTTTATTCAGAAAACTCCAGCGGAAACACAGCCCTGATGTATCTTGATAATTTTGAATATTCAAACAGCCTCCCGTCTGCTCCGGCAAATCCTACAGTTACCATCAATAATACCGGAAGCCCTACATCGGGAAATATTTTTCAGGGAAACAATGACAGAGTCCTTTTCGGCTTCCAGCTTACACCTTCTGCATCTGTAAATTTTACCGGTGTGAATATTGCCACCTCCGGAACTGCAAGCAGTTCAGATCTGTCTAATTTCAGAATCGTGAGAGACACAGACAATTCGGGCACTTATAATTCAGGAGACTCGATTGTGAGCTCGGGACTGAGCTTAAGCAATCCTCTGAATTTCACCCTCAGTGGACAAAGTAACATAACCTCTGCCAGAAGATATCTGTTGATCGCAGATGTATCCTCGTCAGCGGTTACAGGCAGAACTTTTTCAGCAAGCATAGCAGCGGCTTCAGATGTTGCCACCACAGGCGATGAAAGCGGAACAGCAGCGGGAAACACACAGACCATTCAAGCCAGTGCTCCCGAAATCAACCTCAAGATATCAAGCACAAATTATGCTTCCGGAAGCAGCTATAATTTCGGAAATGTAGCCTGGGGAAGCAGCGCTTCCGTGAGCTTTACCATTGAAAATACAGGCAACCTTAATCTCAACATCAGTGGCAGTTCGGTAAATGGAGTGCCTTATTCCATCAGCTCCTCCCCTTCTTCTACGGTCGCGCCTTTGGCCACCACAACGCTTAGCGTTTCATTCTCGCCTACCGGCATCGGCAGTTTCACTGACACACTAAGAATAAGCAATAACGACAGCGATGAAAATCCGTACCTGATTGTGCTTTCGGGTACAGGAATAGCCAACAGCAACAGTGATCTGATTGAATCGGGAACGACCTACAACAGCAATATCCCCTATCTCTCCTTCCGCTCAACGCCAGGCATCGGCAATTCGGTTGCAGGTACAATGCAGGTGATGCGCCTGAGTCTAAGGGACGGAGGCAACACTGCAGATGCCGACAGCAACCGTAGCATATTGAATGCAGTTACCTTCACTGTGAAAAACACAACAGGAGTTAATGCCATTTCACATATACAGCATGCAGTTCTGACCACCACCACCAACAGCATATTTGCCGTAGGAAACATCACAGGAAACAGCATAAGATTTACTGCTTTGGGCAACAATGCCGTTGCAGCGGATGGCAGTGTTTTCAACTTTATCCTGCGTGTATCATACAGCAGCAGCATCACCGACCGCATTAAATTGGTCTTTGCCGTTGATTCTGTTTATGCGGGAGCCGGCGGGAGTCAGTTCGCAGTTTTTAATGGCAGCGGTGCTTCTTCCGATGCAAACAATGCCAACGACCAGAACCGCCTGAACGTGATTGCCGATCGGCTGAGATTTACAGGCCAGCCTACAGGAGGATCAACAGGCACCGCCATTTCCGCCTTCACATTATCAACCGTTGATGCTTTCCTGAATCTTGATTCTGAAGGAACAGGTAATATTAGCCTTTCCTCTAATGGAACGGGAATGAGTGCTTCCGGTTCATATCCTATTACCTCAGGCATTTCAAACATTTCTAATGTCATTTTTGCAAGTCCACAAAGCAATATTTTTCTGATAGCAACTACATCAGGATTGACGTTTGATAATGATGACACCTCTGCGCTGTTTAACATCAGCACGGTAGCCAACGGAACCTATCGCTCTGCGGGTTCAGGCACATGGGCTTCCGCTTCCTGGGAGCGATTCAACAATGGCTGGGCAAGCTCTTCTGCCCCATCCAATTCTGCAACTGATCCGGTTTACATATTCCATGCCATCAGTGCGGGAAGTATAAGTCCGCAAAAAGTGATCGTGGGCCCCGGTGGAACACTAACCATTACCTCATCAAGCACCTTCGCCGGTTCAAACGGCTATCTGCTGATTGACAGTGCCGGAACACTTCAGATCAATGCCAACCTGAGCATTTCTTCGGGAGGAAATTTTGAAGTGAGAAATCAGGGAAATGTGAATGTTAATTTTGAATTTGGAACTCCGGCAAGCAGCATCTGGAACGGGCAGGAAATATTTTATCCCAATTCAAATTTTGTATTTCAGGACTGGGATTGCGTAAACGATAATCTTTTTACCAACGATACCATCATCAAAACCAACAACTTCAATGGCTATACAGCAGCCTTTGGAAATTTAATCATTGATTTCGGCAACCGCCTCACTTCCAATGACGACTGGATCATGCTGGATGGAGGAGTAACGGCAAACATCTGCCACAACGACCTCATATTCCGCACCAATACTTCAACAGGAGCTGACATGAGATTGTCTACTTCCGGCAATGTGGTTTCCGGTATCGGGAGGAATTTCACCATTGAAAGCGGATATACCGCAACCAGTAACATCAATGTAAAAACCAGCGGCACACTCAACTTTACCATTGGCGGTAGTTTTTCAATGGCATCCGGATTAATCAGAATCCATGCCGGATCATCGGTTAGTTCCGTATTGAATGTAAACGGCAATGTAACCGTTTCAGGCGGCACCATGAGCCTGGGAGCTTCTTCCAGCGCCAGTGCATCTTCGGTAATCTATACTTCAGGAAATCTCTTGGTTGGCAGTTCAGGCACACTAATCAGTTCTGATGCAGGATGCAAAATTGTTTTTACAGGAACAGCAACACAGACCATTTCAATCGTCTCTGCCTTAGGAGCCAATGTTGATTTTGAAGTGGACACTTTTGCCAATGTTCAGCTGATCAATCAAAACCTAAACCTTGCCAATTCATCCAATGATTTAGATGTGCTTCAGCGGGGCACACTGGACTTCAATGGTTTCCAGATAAGCGGTCTTGGCAACTTTTCTCAAGCTTCAGGGGGCATCCTGAAAATCAGTTCTTCTGCCGGAGTAAACAGCAGTCCTTCTATTGCCGGAAATGTTGTAAACAGCGGGTCACGAACATTCAGTTCAACAGGAACCTTTCATTACACCGGAAACAGCAATCCGCAATTCACCGGCACTGCCGTAACTTCATCAGCATCTGCCAAAAAGATCATTATTGAAAAAACCAATGCCACCGATACCCTTAAGCTCAGTCAGTCGATGGGCATCACCGATTCTCTGATCATCAGGCAGGGCATCTTGGTTGAAACCAATACCGACAGTATCTTCAGTTCGGGAGTGCTGAGCATGAGCGGAGGTAAGTTTCTGAGTCTGGTAACCCAGAGAACGGTGCCGGGTTTGAGTGGAACATACTCCCTCACCGGAGGCATAGTTGAGTTGGGAGCCAGGGGAACACAAACCCTTCGCGGCAGCAGAATTTATCATCAGGTTTCATTGACAGGAAGCAACTCATTGGGACAAGACTCCAAAGGAATCACTTCTGCTCTGACCATCAATCATCTGCTGAGTATAGGAGACAGCGTCATCTTTGATCCCGGTAATAAAGGAGTGAGCGGTAACGGCGGCTTAAGCATGAGCGGCGGCCGGTTCAGGCTGGGAAAAACATCCAATGCATTTCTTCCTGAGCTTGAGGGTATTTCAAGCCCCTACAACATCAGCGGAGGAATCATTGAATTCTATAATTCCAATAGCAGCGGAACTTCACAGATCGTCAGAACCCGCTACAACAACTCTGCCTCAGCCATTGAATACAATCACATTGAATGCAACTCGAACGGAGCCAATACTGTTGCCCACAATATTGGAATTGACGGTAATCTAATTCTCAACGGAACCATGAATATTAATGCTCCCGTGGTCTTCAAACTAGATCGCTTTGATGTGGTGAAAGGACCGGGAAACTTCATTCTGAAAAATGGAGCCACCTTAAAGTTTGGAAATGATTTCGGTATCAGCAATGACACGCTTACCGGGAATGTACGCACCGTAAACAAAACATTTCCTACCGGAGCGAGCTACTCTTTTATAAGCAATCAACCTATGATTGCAGGTTCTGCTTTCCCTTCACAGGTAAGTAAGTTATATATTGAAAAATCAAATCCCGACAGCACCATTGTACTCAGCACAGGCCTAACCATCATTGATACTCTTTTTATGAATCAGGGAATTTTGATCGTTCCCTCCGGACGGATTGAATTGGGAACCTCTACTTCGAACAAAGGAACTCTGCTGTATAATTCCGGACGGATTGCAGGAAGCATGAGAAGATGGTTTTCGGGAACCAATTCGGGCAACAGTGGTTTGTTTCCTTTGTGTGCAAATGCCGCAGGATTTCCCAACCGCAACATCAGTGTAAATTACACCACTTCTGCAAGTTCAGGAGGCTATCTGGATGCCAGCTTCCAAAACATTCCGATGGGAATGAGAGGACTTCCCATTGCCGACTCGCTTTCAGGTGGCTTTGGATTTCAAATTGTATCAACCGCTCAGGAAGGATATTGGTCTATGAGTCCGCAGACCGACAGCCTGAGTGATGGCCAATACACCATCGCTGCCACCCTGCAAAATCTCGACAGCGTTTACGATCTCAATCAGCTATGCCTGCTCAAAAGAGTGGGTAACGGAAACTGGTATGCCCCCGGCACACATCTGGGAGTGAGCGGAACTGCCGACATGCCCACGGTAAGCAGAGCGGGCGTATCGGGATGGTCAAACTTTGGTTTCGGGGGCGGACCGGCCAATCCGCTTCCCGTAAAACTGATTCAGTTTGATGCATTTGAGAAGGCCGGAAAAGTCGAGCTACGCTGGAGCACCGCAACAGAACAGAATACCAGTCATTTTGAAGTGCAATTCTCTGCCACAGGACTTGAATTTGAAACCATCGGAACACTGAATGCTGCCGGAAACAGTTCCTCTCTGAAAAATTATTCCTATACAGATCAGAATCCACTCAGCTGCAGCGGCTATTACCGCCTGAAAATGGTTGATTTCGACGGATACACCGAATTCTCAGACATCCGTGCAGTGAGCAGTTGTAAGTTCTCTGAAGTTCAGATTTATCCCAATCCTGCGGGCAAAGAACTTCTTCTGAACGGTATCACTCCCGGCAACAGAATCTATTTGATCAATATTCAGGGAGCCACCGTATGGGAGGGCGAAATCCAATCAGCTCAAACTAAAATTGCCACAGAATTCATGCCTGCCGGGCAATATGTACTCAGACTTACCGAAGCCGGACAAAACCGATTCTACAAAGTCAGTATAAAGCACTGATTCTAGCCGAATAAGCAGTCGGCAGGACATCTGATAACCAAGGTTTCCACAGCCGGCTCAAAGCATTGGCATAAGTTGTATTATACTTGCGTCACAAAACAGTTGTTTCATGGCAGAAATTGCACCCAAGATAATTTTCTCGATGGTGGGCGTCAGTAAAGTAATCCCGCCCAACAACCGGCAGATTCTGAAAGACATCTATCTCTCATTTTATTACGGAGCCAAAATCGGTATCATCGGAGCCAATGGCTCAGGAAAATCAACCTTGCTAAAAATCATTGCAGGAGTAGAAACATCCTACCAGGGCAAGATTGAGTTTTCCAAAGATTATTCAGTGGGTTTCCTGGAGCAGGAACCCAAACTGGATGATTCCAAGCGGGTCATTGATATTGTGAGAGAAGGTCGAAAAGAAATTTTCAACTATCTGCAGGAGTTTGAAGACATCAACACCAAACTTTCTGAAGTGACGGATGATGATGAAATGAACAAGCTGCTTGAAAAGCTTGGTGTACTGCAAGATAAAATTGATGCGGTAAACGGATGGGAAGTAGATTCTGTATTGAACAGAGCCATGGACGCCCTGCAATGCCCGGATCCCGAGACGCCCATACTCAATTTATCGGGTGGAGAACGCCGCAGAGTAGCCCTATGCCGCCTTTTGCTGCAGGAACCGGATATATTACTGCTGGACGAGCCTACCAACCACCTGGATGCGGAATCTGTTTTGTGGCTTGAGCAATTTTTACATCAATACAAAGGAACTGTAATCTGCGTAACACACGACCGATACTTCCTCGACAATGTGGCCGGATGGATCCTTGAATTGGATCGCGGAGAAGGCATTCCATGGAAAGGCAATTATTCTTCATGGCTTGATCAAAAAGCAGTGAAGCTGGCTCAGGAAGAAAAGGCAGAAAGCAAGCGCAAGAAAACGCTGGAGCGCGAACTTGAATGGGTGCGTATGTCGCCCAAAGCCCGTCAGGCCAAGAGCAAAGCCCGTTTGGCCAACTACGAAAAGATGTTGAGTGAAGAAACGAAAGTCACCGAAGAAAAACTGGAGATCTACATCCCGCCCGGACCGAGGTTGGGAGCCAAAGTCATACTGGCCAATCATGTGTTTAAGGCATTCGGCGACAAGCTGCTCATGGAAGATTTGAACTTCAGCCTGCCTCAGGCCGGTATTGTGGGAATCATCGGTCCCAACGGAGCCGGTAAGACCACCCTGTTCCGCATGATCATGGGGCAGGAAACGCCCGACAAAGGGAGCTTTGAAGTAGGAGAAACAGTGAAGGTCTCCTATGTTGATCAGATGCATTCAGGCATAGATCCCGAAAAAACGGTTTGGGAAGTGATCAGCAATGGTGACGAATGGATTGAAACCGGCAAGCTGAAAATGAACTCGCGCGGCTACGTTTCCAAATTCAACTTCAACGGGGCTGATCAGCAGAAGAAGGTAAAATTCCTTTCGGGCGGTGAAAGAAACCGCTTGCATCTCGCCCTTACGCTGAGGGAGGAAGCCAATGTGCTGTTGCTCGACGAACCTACCAACGACCTCGATGTGAATACCATGCGGGCATTGGAAGAGGCCCTGGAAAACTATGCCGGCTGCGCGGTCATCATCTCGCACGACAGATGGTTCCTGGACAGGGTGTGCACCCACATTCTGGCCTATGAAGGCGAAGGAAAAATCTACTTCTTCGAAGGTTCTTTCAGCGAATATGAAGAGAACAAAAAACAACGTCTGGGAATCAACGACCTCACACCCACCCGCTTCAAGTTCAAAAAACTGGTGGCAGGTTGATTTTTTCAATTAACTAAAAAACATATAGCCATGTCTAGTACCATTCTCTACAAAATAATGCTACACACCCACAAATTGGTGGTGATCCTTTTCCTCTTGCATTATTTTATCAAAACGCTTTTGCTGTTGATGAACAAAAAGGAGCTGCTGGAAAAATACAGCAAGCCCACCAAGGTTCCCGAGATGATCATCAGCACTTTATTCCTTCTCACCGGAATCGTGATGATTGCCAAGGGCGCGGTGATGAATACCTACATGTATATCAAGATTGCTGCTGTGCTGGTTTCTATTCCTCTGGCGGTGGTTGGCTTCAAAAAGCAGAACAAAGGGCTGGCGGGGCTTGCTTTTCTGCTCATCGTCACGGCTTACGGTCTGGCCGAGATGAGCAAGATTTCTAAAAGTGAAGTAAAGATTGACACCACCACCCTGAGCGGAGATCCCGTTACCGTTGGCAAGGTGATTTATGCCAACAATTGCATCGCCTGTCATGGCCCCGGAGGAGACCTGATGGCCGCCGGCGCTAAAAATCTGCGCAACAGCGGCCTGGATGATGCCGCCATCAAGGCCATAATACGCAACGGAAAGAATTCCATGCCTGCCTACAAAACCCTTACAGAAGAACAGCTCGACGGACTGCTGGCTTATGTGAGGACACTTCGCGACTAATGCTCCGGGAAAAATTTAGAATGCCCTTGAAAAACAACTCCTTTGGAGTTGTTTTTTTTTTGAGGCCAAAACTTGAATCCATCTGACCTTAAACTTGAAATATCATGACCGGGTCTCCGATACTTTTCCATTGAGATCTCTTGAATACTATCGAAACGAAAGCCCGCGCCAGGGGGTGAAGGGGCCGGCCGAAGGCCGGGTGGCGTGCCGTAGGGGCGATAAAATTTACGTTAAGAAGGGCACAAGATTTTGTGCCCCTGCGGCACGCCACGGAACCCCCGCAACACCCGGCCCACCGCCTGAGATTCAGCAGGTTTTAGGGAAAGTGGCCAGGCGGTGGGAGGCGCCCAAATCCATGATGAAAAAAGGTTCTTTAAGGGCCTTATTTTAATTCGAAATGGTGATGGATTTCAGCTCAGAGAAACCGCAGTACCCTCCCCGGCCTACCGCAAGTGGAAAACTCCCCATTTTATGCCCCGAAAGTGGATATCTATCGGCCTGAAAATGCTTATAAATATTAGCTTTGTAAGCTATTTTGATATAACCAACAACTTATGAGCGAACAACCCATTGTTCCCAAGCCGCAGCAGGATTATACCGCCGATAATATTCAGGTTCTGGAAGGACTCGAGGCCGTCAGGAAAAGACCGGCCATGTATATCGGCGACATTGGCATTAAAGGTCTTCACCACCTGGTTTATGAGGTGGTTGACAACTCCATAGATGAGGCACTTGCAGGTCATTGCCGCAGAATTGAAGTGAGCATCCTGCCCGGTAACGGCATCTCGGTAAAGGACGACGGCCGGGGGATTCCGGTGGATATGCACGAGAAGGAAGGTCGCTCGGCGCTTGAAGTGGTCATGACCGTACTGCATGCAGGAGGAAAATTCAACAAAGACACTTACAAAGTTTCCGGCGGTTTGCACGGCGTCGGGGTTTCCTGCGTAAACGCACTCTCGCGCGATCTGCGCGTTGAGGTGCACCGGGGAGGCAAAAAGTACGAGCAGGAATACCAGATGGGCAAGCCCATGTATTCCGTTCGCGAAATCGGCAGTTCAGACTACAGGGGAACCATCGTCACCTTCTTTCCCGATGACACCATTTTTCAGGCAACCGTTTACATCTACGAAACACTGGCTTCAAGGTTGAGAGAACTCGCATTCCTCAACAAAGGCATTCATATTTCCCTTCGCGACCTGAGAACGCCTGAGGCCGGAGAAACTGCCGGAAGCGATGATTTTTACTCGGAAGGCGGCCTCACCGAATTTGTGAATTTCCTGGATGCCAACAGAACCCCTCTGATTTCCCGTCCCATTTATGTGGAAGGAGCCCGCGATAATGTGATGGTTGAGGTGGCCATGCTCTACAATAATTCATATTCAGAAAATGTTCATTCATACGTAAACAACATCAACACCATTGAAGGCGGAACACATGTGGCCGGCTTCCGCAGGGCGCTTACACGGGTGTTTAAATCGTATGGAGAAAAGAATAAACTGTTTGAAAAACTCAAGGTAGAGATTTCCGGAGATGACTTCCGCGAGGGATTGACCTCCGTGGTGTCGGTGAAAGTTCCTGAGCCTCAGTTTGAGGGGCAGACCAAAACCAAGCTCGGCAACTCTGAAGTCTCAGGTATTGTAGAGCAGGTTTTTGGTGAGGTTCTTTTGAATTATCTGGAAGAAAATCCCAGAGAAGCGCGCACCATTTTCGATAAGGTCGTTCTGGCCGCCACTGCACGACATGCTGCCCGCAAAGCACGTGAAATGGTGCAGCGCAAAGGCGCGCTTTCCGGCGGCGGATTGCCGGGCAAACTGGCCGACTGCTCCAGCCGCGACCGCGCAGCCAGCGAGATCTTCCTGGTGGAAGGTGATTCGGCGGGTGGAACGGCCAAACAAGGCCGCGACAGAAACTTCCAGGCTATTCTGCCGCTCAGGGGAAAAATCCTGAACGTGGAGAAAGCCATGGAACACAAAATCTATGAGAACGAGGAAATCAAAAATATCTTCACTGCTCTTGGCGTAAAAATCGGAACCGCAGAAGATTCAAAAGCACTTGATATTACCGGTCTCCGTTACTACAAAGTGGTGATTATGTGCGATGCCGATGTCGACGGAAGCCACATCACCCCCCTGATCCTCACCTTCTTCTTCCGCTACATGAAGGAGTTGGTGGAAAGAGGTCATATCTACATCGCTCAGCCGCCTCTTTACATGGTCAAAAAGGGTACCCGCTTCATCTACGCATGGAACGATCAGCAGCGCGATCTGGCCATCCGCGAGCTGGCAGGAGGAGGAAAGGAAGATTCGGTGAATGTACAGCGCTATAAGGGTTTGGGTGAAATGAACGCAGAACAGCTTTGGGAAACCACCATGAATCCTGACAGCAGAACTTTGCGCCAGGTAACCATCGAAAGCGCGGCAGAAGCCGACTACATCTTCAGCATGCTGATGGGTGATGATGTTCCGCCTCGCAGGCAGTTTATCGAAAGCCACGCCAAGTTTGCAAGGATCGACGCCTAATCAGGCGTGATGCCTCAGCCAATGCGCAGTAGCGGCCAGGCTCCACACCAGTTTGGATCTGCTGCGGTCTCCTGCTCTGTAAGCTGAAATCAGGGCCTTTACGTTCTGTTTTCTTAAGCCGGGAATGTCCGACATATCCTGATCGAGCAGATGAGTCAGCGGACCCGCCAGCCAGCGGATTTCGCCCGGTGTTACAAATCCCTTCTTGTCTTTTCTCGCATAAATGGCTTCGGGAAGCATCGGCTTCATGGCTTCGCGCAGAATGTGCTTGGTAACATAACCGTTGGTCACTTTATCTGAAGAAGAAAGTGCAAACGACAACTCCACAAGACGGTGATCCAGAAAAGGAACCCGGGATTCAAGTGAAAATGCCATTGAATTGCGGTCCTCAAAATGAAGCAAGGTAGGAAGCGTGGTGTGCATCAAAAGATGATGAAGTGCATTATTGGTTTTGCTTTTGAAGGGATCTTCAAACTGCAAAGGCTCAGGAGAAGCGGTTAAAACAGCGTTCATCTGCCTGTATTCTGCCCGGTAAATCTGCTGCTCATTCAAACCCAGTGTGGCCAGACTTCTCACGGCTGCTGAGGCTGTCTGTCTGAGGCTTAATCCTTCGCGAGTGTGCAGACCGGAAAGCATACACACGGCACGGCTGAATTGACCCGCGGCCAGTGCATCTGCCACCAGACGGTAAATCACATGCCGGTAGCCTGCAAGGTATTCATCTGCACCCTGTCCGTTGAGCAAGACCGTCACCCCATGGGAGCGGGCAAGCTTCATCACCAGATACTGACTCAGATAAGCCGATCCAAAAACCGGAACATCGGCCATAAGACTCAAATGCTCGAATGCTTCTCTGACTTCTTCATCTGAAGGCGTAGAAGCATGGCTTTCAATACCGGAATAACGGTTCAAAAGATGTTGCACAAACGGACGTTCGTCAACTCCTCCTTCTCCGGTAAAATACATGGTAAAGGCTTTCACTTTCTGAGAAGGAAAAAGCTGAGAGAAAGCCGATGCAATCGAGGAACTGTCGAGTCCGCCGCTCAGGTTCATTCCTGTTTCAACATCACTTCTGCTGTGCAAACGAACGGAATCAAGGAAGCTCTGACGAAACCTTTCCACCTTCTCTTCAAAAGGCAAATCTTTCAAAGACTCTTCTGCTCCTGCATGCCAGTATGAACTGATTTGAATGTTGCCGGCATGCCAGAGGAGATGCCGGGCGGGCTCCAGTTGCTTCAGATTTTTGTAGAAAGTCTGTTCATAATACCCTGCCCAAAGCATTCCGATTCCACGCCATAACTGCTGCTCATTCAAACTGCGATCAAAAAACGGAAGTGCTTTAAAGCTCTTGTACTCGGAGCTGAAGAAAAATCCTTCCGGAAGCATCGCATAATAGAATGGCTTGATGCCAAACCGGTCGCGGGAGCAAAACAATTTTTCTTCACGGCTATCCCACAGAGCAAAGGCCCACATGCCCATAAAACGACTCACAGAATCTGCGCCCCAGGCCTGGTATGCTTTGAGGATCACCTCGGTATCTCCCTGTGTCAGAAAACGATAACCCAGCTTCTCGAGCTCAGATCTTATTTCAATATAATTATATATTTCTCCGTTAAATACGATGGTGTAGTGGCCATCCGTAAATGGTTGGTTTGCCGAATCTGAAAGGTCTATGATTTTGAGACGGCGGTGTCCCAGCGCAATTTTGTCTGAAAACCATGTCCCCTCTGCATCCGGTCCGCGATGCGCAATGGGATGAAGCATTTGCCGGATCGTGTCCTGCTGCCGGTTCCGATCAAAAGAAGCCGCAATAAATCCGGCAATGCCGCACATGGGAGATTATTCGCCGTTGTCTCCGTCGAGAAGATTTCCAAGTCCGCCGAGCAAGCCGCCCTCTTCCCTTCTGCCGCCAAGCTGAGGAGCGCTGGCCAGAATGCGACCGGCCAGACGGCTGAATGGCAATGTTTGCAACCACACCCGACCCGGGCCGCGCAATACAGCAAAGAAAACACCTTCACCTCCGAACAGAGTGTTCTTGATTCCTCCCACAAACTGAACGTCGAAATCTACATCCTGAGTGAATCCCACTACACAGCCGGTATCTACCCTGAGCAGCTCTCCCGGATTCAGTTGTCGCTCAATGATGTATCCTCCGGAATGAACAAAAGCCAGTCCGTCGCCTTCCAGTTTTTCCATGATAAAGCCTTCTCCGCCAAACAAACCGGTACCCAGTCTTTTCTGAAAATGGATGCCCACAGAAACCCCTTTGGCGGCGCACAGAAACGCATCTTTCTGACAAATAAATTTGCCATTCATCTGCTGCAGATCTATGGCCACAATCTTGCCCGGAAACGGAGAAGCAAAAGTGACTCTCTTCTTACCTGCACCCGTATTGGTATAGGCGGTCATGAATAGATTTTCACCAACGAGCAATCGCTTTCCGGCAGAAAACAGCTTGCCCATAAAGCCGCCCTGTCCCTCAGACCCGTCGCCGAAAATGGTTTCCATCTGAACACCGTCTTCCATAAACATGAAGCCTCCGGGTTCACCAATTACAGTCTCACGGGGATCCAGTTCGATTTCTACGCACTGCATTTCCTCTCCGTAAATCTTGTAGTCTATTTCGTGATTTGAACGCATGATTTAAATTTTATAATGACAAAATTACGATTTATCCAATTCGCAAAACACCGGATCAATTGGTAAACTTTCCTTCCCCGGGAGCCCAGCGGCCGTGAATGGAAGAAAACAACCTCCACCAGCGCACTTTGTGAAAGATATCGGCCTGCTGATCAATACTGAGCCAGGGTCTTTGGAAAACCACACAAACAAAGGTTTACCCACAATATGGTCTTCCGGTACAAAACCCCAATATCTGGAGTCCTGTGAATTGTGCCGGTTGTCGCCCATCATCCAGTAGTAATTCATTTTAATCTCGTAGGTATTGGTCTCTTTACCATTGATGATAAATTTGTTTCCTTCTCTCTTTACCTCATTGCCCTCATAAACGCTGATGATTCGTTCATACCTGGGCCAGGTGCTGTCGTTCAGGCTTACCGTCATTCCCGCATAAGGAATAACCACCGGCCCGAATTGATCGACGTTCCAGTGATAATACCGGGGCTCATTGGGATAAATACTTCCAATCTTATCCTGATCTTCTTTCAAGGGAAGAACAAACTTTCTGATGCTGTCTTTGCCAAACATTTTTTTGAACTCCGCCGCTTTGTGCCTTGGAAGATTCAAAGCATACTTCCCGGCTTCAAAATTTTCGATCCGGTCGGTGATGTTGTTTTCTGCAAAGAAAGAAGGACTGAGCGTGGTGCCCGCATTGAGCAGCCAGGTGGTCTCATACTCCTCCGGCTCATAGGCCTTGCTTCCGTTTACAAATAAAATGCCGTTGATAATCTCAAGACTGTCGCCGGGCACCCCTACACATCTTTTGATGTAGTTCTCGCGCTTATCTACAGGTCTGGAAGTAACTGTAAAAGTCTTCCTGACGGCCTCCCAGGGTGTGAGCCCTGAAAAACCCTGTTGGGCGAGTTCATTTTTCGCACTTCTCATGATATCGTAATAGGAAACCTCCTGACGTTCAAGCGCAACCGTATCGCCTGCCGGGAAGTTGAATACCACCATATCATTTCGCTTCACTTTCTGGAAACCGGGCAATTTGGTGTAAGGCAACTTAATGGCCTCCGAATAAGATTTGATATTGAGCACCGGTATGGTATGGTGAAAAAACGGAATGGCAAGAGGAGTATTCGGAATTCGGGCACCGTAATGAAACTTACTTACAAAAAGAAAATCGCCAACCAGCAAGGTCTTCTCCATCGAAGGTGTAGGAATGGTGTAAGCCTCAGCCACAAAGGTGCGAATGATGGTGGCCGCAACAACGGCAAACACAATGGCATCTATCCATTCACGTACCACTGTTCTTTGAAGAGGCGGTTGTCCGGGCTTCACTCCTCCCGGGCCAATGAACTTCTGGTTGGAAAATGCAAGCCAGGGAAAATAAAAACCCGCAAACATGACTGCGGCAAAGTGATGTCCGAAGGAGTGCTTCCCATGTGCTGTAGCCATATCGGTGAGCTGTCCCGCGACATAAAACAGATTAACCCCGGGTATAAAAAGCATCCAGGTCCACCAGGAAGGTCTGCCGATTATTTTTTGCCATTCCATGGAACACAAGACCGGCACAAAAGCCTTCCAGCCTGCAACACCATGCTGCAAAAAAATACGGTAGGCAGCCAGACGGATACCCAGCATATACAAAGCTGTTATGGATAAAAATATCATATATTTTTATTTGTTATAATTATAATTTCCAAGCATATCAGCCATGGTAAAAATGCCCTTTTTGCCCTGAATCCAGTCGGCGGCAGCCACCGAGCCCGATGCAAATCCCTTTCGTCCTTTGGCAAGATGTTCCAGACGAATCACATCAACGGAACTATCCCATTCCAGAATATGTGTACCCGGCACTTCATCCTCTCTTTTGGCATTTATTATCAAATGACCATCATTTTCTACCCCGCCAAGCTTCCATCCCTTCAGTCGCGGAATATCGGGAAGGATCGTTTCTGCAAGACGAATGGCGGTGCCGCTGGGCGCATCTTTTTTTCTGAGATGGTGTATCTCGGTAATGCTGCAATCATAAGACTCGTTGGTTCCCAGCAAGGCAGACAAGCGTGCAGCAGCCTGCATAAAGACAAATACACCAATACTAAAATTGGGAGCATAAAACAAAGTCCCCTCACGCTCACGGCAAAGCGCTTCCATTTCCGGAAGAGAATCATACCAGCCCGTTGAACCGCATACAACCTTAACCCCTGCCGAAAGGCACTGCCTGATATTTTCGGCTGCAGATTCGGGCGAACTGAATTCAAAAACCACATCCGGCTTTTGGGCAAGCACTTCAGGCAGAACCGCGCTGTTGGTTCTTGAAATCTTGCCGATAACAGAATCTCCGCGAGCCAGCAGAATCTGCTCTATCTCTCGGCCCATCTGACCGTATCCCAGCAACACAGCTTTCATCAGACCGCGATGTTGATGATTTTTCCGGGAACAAAAATGAACTTCTTCACCGGCTTACCCTCCAGCCACTTCTGAACAATTTCCATACCGAGTGCTGCCTCCTGTGCTTCATTGGCCGACACCTCTGCCGCAAGCACAATCTGCGCCCGTACCTTCCCATTGATGGAAACCGGATACTGGAAACTGCTCTCGGTAAGAAATTCCGGATTGCACTTTGGAAAATCCTGATGATGCACGGATGGTTTTTTCCCCAAAGCCGACCAAAACTCTTCTGCAGAAAATGGCGCAAAAGGTGCCATCAGCAATGCCAGCACCCGAAGCACTTCAGGATCACTGCAGGACGAAGAGCTGAGTTCATTGGTGCATATCATGAGCGCACTGATACAGGTATTGAATGAAAGCTTGCGAATGTCGTCCTCCACTTTCCTGATGGTCTTGTGGAGAATTTTGAGCTCGGCCTGAGTAGCGCTTCCCGGGGCAAATTTTCGCGGACTTCCGCTTTCTTCAAAAAACAAGCGATAAACCTTCCTCAGAAACTTACTTACTCCATCTATACCTTTCTGATCCCAGGGCTTGGCCTGCTCAATCGGACCCAAAAACATTTCAAACATCCGGAAACAATCGGCTCCATACTTTGCAATAACCTCATCGGGATTCACCACATTGTATTTGCTCTTAGACATTTTTTCTACCTCCCAGCCACAGCGCAGATCACCCGCAGAATCTGTAAGAAAACGCGAATGCTCGCGACCGGGTCCGCTAACACGAAAAGCATTCTGATCAAGCAGATCGTCTTTCACCAGACTGATGTCCACATGAATGGGCGTAAATTTCCAGGCAGATATAGCCGTTGGCAGATCCCCGGGAATAAGTGACGAAAGCTGTTGCGAATACTCCGGAATCAATGGATTCTGCATCCAGGCCTCATAGACTTCAAGACCGGCAAATACGCGCGGCAATGATTCGGGATAAATCATATCCTCTGCAAGCAGATCCAGGCGATAAATAAAATTACTGCGCCCCTGAATCATGCCCTGATTAACCAGTTTTTTAAATGGCTCAGAAGTGGGCACTATTTTTATATCAAACAAAAACTTATGCCACATTCTTGAATATAATAGATGCCCTACGGCATGCTCCGCTCCGCCGAAATAAACATCTACCTGCTGCCAGTAATTGATCTTATCTGCAGAAGCCAGGGCATCCCGATTACCGGCGTCCATATATCTCAAATAATACCAGCTTGAACCCGCATAGCCCGGCATGGTATCTGTTTCATAGCCTTCTGCCACCCAGGCCGGGCTGTTGGCCAAAGGTGAACGTCCGTCGCCCGAAGGTTTAAAGCTACTCACAGAAGGAAGCCGAAGCGGAAGTTCATTTTCGTCGAGCGGATAAGGGATATCATCGAGCTCAGATTCACCGGCAAAACGCGAATCGGGCTCGCCAACTACATGATAGCGCACCGGAATCGGTTCACCCCAGTAACGCTGCCTCGAAAAGCCCGCATCTCTTAATCTGAAGTTTATCTTTTTAGCACCCAGCCCGCGATGCTCCAGTTCCTTGCACATTTTTTCAATGGCCTCTGCCACAGACAAACCATTTAGAAATCCGGAATTCACAAGTAGTCCGCTTTTGTCGCCGATTTCCTGAGAACTTTCTTCTCCGCGCTCAATGACTTTCACAATCGGAAGATTCATCTTCTCCGCAAAGCGGCGGTCGCGCTCATCATCATCGGGCACGGCCATGATGGCTCCGGTGCCATAGCCGGCCAGCACATACTCTGCAATGTAAATGGGAATCGGTTTGTCCGTAATGGGGTGAACAGCGTACGATCCTGTAAAGGCGCCGGTCACTGCCTTTTCCTGCTGACGGGCAATATCAGATCTGCTTTTTACATATGTTATATAATCATTTATTTCTTTTTGCTGATCAGCGGTTGTGAGTTCAGCAATCCATTCATGCTCAGGAGCCAGCACCAGGAAGGTTGCACCAAACAGGGTATCCGGCCGTGTGGTAAATACCTGAATTTTTTTATCGGCATGCTGATGAACGGGGAAATCTATGCGGGCGCCTTCTGAACGACCAATCCAGTTGCGCTGCATTTCTTTCATGCTTTCAGTCCAGTCGAGCCCTTCCAGATCTCTGAGCAGCCGGTCGGCATAGGCCGTTATGCGCAAAAACCATTGCCTCATCTGTTTTCTCACCACCGGATGTCCGCCCCGCACAGAGCGTCCGTCTTTCACCTCATCATTGGCCAAAACTGTACCCAAAGCAGCACACCAGTTCACCTCTGCCAAGCCAAGATAAGCAAGGCGGTACTTCATCAAAACCTGCTGCTTTTTCTGTTCAGAGAAAGTATTCCACTCCTCAGCCGTGAAAGCCTCGTGTGTTTCCGAATCATATTGATTCCAGTTGCTGCAGCCCTCCTCAGAGAACAAACGCTCAAGCTCAACGATATCGGTGGCACGGTCTGTTGACTTGTTGTACCAGCTGCCGTATAATTTCAGAAAAATCCATTGCGTCCAGCGGTAGTAATCGGGATCGCAGGTTTTCACCGAACGGGACCAATCGTAATTAAATCCCATTTTATCGAGTTGCTCACGATAACGGCGAATGGCCTTTTCGGTAGTGTCTGCAGGATGCGTTCCTGTTTCAATGGCATACTGTTCGGCCGGAAGTCCGAAAGCATCATATCCCATGGGATGCAGCACATTAAAGCCCTGCATGCGCATAAAACGGGCATAAATATCACTGGCCACATAACCCAGCGGGTGACCAACATGCAGACCGGCTCCTGAGGGATATGGGAACATATCGAGCACATAAAATTTGGGTTTAGAGGAATCTTCAGTCACGCGATTCACTCCCAGCTCTTCCCACTTCTGCTTCCAGCGGGCTTCAATTTCAGAAAATACGGGTTCCATAGCGAAGGGGGCAAAGTAATACAAATCGCTCATTTAAACCACATTTCAAGCAGCTCTTCCTGAATAGATTTCATGGATATGCGGCCCCCCTCAGGCCCTGCACGCATGAGCTGCAGAAAATCACAATCCCGGCCTTCGGGGCCGGGCCATGCAGGGGTTCCGTCGCCGGAGGCGACCCGCCTTCGGCGGCCCTTACTGTCCCTGGCCGGAAGTAACTGCTGCAAAGCGAATCTGCAGCCCTGATGAAAACGATGTTCAAAAAACAAGTTCCGCGCCGGAAAAGAATTAACCACAAAGAACAGAAAGCAGGCGCAAAGAACACAAATAAATGGCGGCAGGTTGATTCCCTTTTTTTCAGAAATAAGTGCAAATGCAACAGAATGCCTTTGTGCTCTTTGTGTAAAACCTTGGTGTCCTTTGTGGTTCAGATATGGCCGTGATATCTCCCGCTGATCCCCGCGGATTTTTCGCAGAGGTTTCACAGCCCTGATTGCTGTGAGATCAAAAGCTTGTTGGGGATATCACCAACAAGAGCGGTAGAAAGTAAATGACATAAGAAATACACACCCCCAACCCCTCTCAAGAGGAGAGTTTTGTTGTAAAGGCGATGAATCTGTGCCATATAGGTTCGATGGGGTTCCTTCCGAGCAAAGGCCGCGCGCCGGGAGACCCTTTAGAGCCGGAAATGGGAATATGTCTTTGTCTTCAGTAATTTAAAAATTAACAGTAGTGTATTTTCAAAATACAAACTGATACATTTTCAAAATATAAATTAAATTTACTCAAACAAATACCTGTACCTGAGTATGGAAGCAAAAAGAACCATTCAAAAAGCCATGGATCTTTATCTGAACAAATATCCGGTATTGGTATTGACCGGCCCCAGGCAATCGGGTAAAACCACTTTTTTAAGAGCTCAATTTCCACACTATACTTATGTGAATTTAGAGAACCCGGACTACAGGCGTTTTGCCCTGGATGACCCCAATGGATTTTTGAAGGAATATTCCGCCTATGTAATCATTGATGAAGTGCAGCGTGCCCCTGAATTGTTTTCCTATTTACAAACTAAGGTTGATGAAGACAAGATCATGGGGCAATACATTTTATCGGGCTCTCAGAATTTTCATCTCATGCACAACATATCGCAAAGTTTAGCCGGACGTGTAGCCCTGTTCAAACTCTTGCCGTTTGACTTCCAGGAAATGCAAAGCGCAAAATGGCTTCAGCAGGACTATGCGGTAAATCTTCAAAGAGGGTTTTATCCCGCTTTATACGACAGAAGTATCCCTTCAAAAGTATTTTATTCAAACTACATACAAACGTACCTTGAGCGTGATTTATCAGAGCTCATTCAGGTGAAAGACTTAAAACTGTTCAGGAATTTTATCTCATTGTGTGCAGCCCGGGCAGGACAGTTGCTCAACTTAAACTCACTTGCCGGCGAGTGTGGCATATCACAACCCACGGCAAGAGCATGGATTTCTGTACTGGAAACCAGCTACATTGTTTATCAATTGCAACCGTACTACACCAATCTGAACAAACGAATTACAAAGAGTTCCAAATTGTATTTTTATGATACAGGCCTGCTATGTTTTTTACTTAAAATCAATGATGCCTCCGGATTAAAAATAAGCCCGTACAAAGGCCATTTATTTGAAAATTTTGTAATTAGTGAATATGTAAAACAAAACTACCACCGGCACCTCTTGTATGATTTCTGGTTTTGGCGTGATGCTGTTGGGCACGAAGTAGATTTCATTTGGCAAGCAACCGAAAAGCTGAATCTTACAGAGATAAAAGCCAGCGAAACCATTATGCCTGAAATGTTTAAAGGATTAAGCTATTTAGAGAACTTAATACCCGATTTGATTGAAAGCAAGACACTTGTTCATACCGGATCTGCAAACCAAAACCGTTCGGCCGGAAGGGTTTTAAGTTGGAAAAAAATTGCACTTCCTGATGAACGTTCAAAGTAATGCTTCGCCCTGCTGCACACGCTTAGTCTGACTTTAAAGCAAATTCGAAAACTTGTTGGAACCGGTCAGCAAGTAAATTATTCTGCGCCTGAGGTTAATCCATTCTGCTGCTAATCTTACTAATTTATAGGCTGCCCTGGTCTTCGGAATCTGCTAAAGAAAAGATATCAGACGAAATAAAACTTGGTAGAGAATTTGAAAAATCTCCCGCAGATCTCGCTGATATCAAAAGCTTGTTGGGGATATCACCAACAAGAGCGGTAGAAAGTAAATCCGCGCCGGAATGAATTCGTAAACCCCAAGGCCGCGTAAGCGACAGGAAGGGAGCCCGAAGGGCTGAGCCGCGCAGCGGCTCCGAAGCCCTGCATGGCGCGACCCCGACGAAGGAGGGGATACGCCCTCTGCCTTCAAAAAAAAAGCCCCCTGAAATCAGAGGGCTTCGTATTGAAAAAATCATCAATCAATGAAACTGCTCGGCTTCTGTTGATCCGGCCAAAGCCGTGGTAGAACTTTGTCCCTGCTGAACTACGTTCTGAACCGCATCGAAGTAACCGGTGCCTACAAAGGCCTGGTGCTTCACCGCTTTGAAGCCGCTAGACTCCAATGCAAACTCGCGCTGCTGCAGTTCGGAGAATCCCGCCATACCGCGCTCTACATAAGCCTTGCTGAGTTCAAACATAGAGGTATTGAGTGCGTGGAATCCGGCCAGGGTGATGAACTGGAATTTGTAACCCATGGCCGCCAGATCTTCACGGAAAGTGAGCATCTGCTTTTCGTCCATGAACTTGGCCCAGTTGAATGAAGGCGAACAGTTGTAAGCCAACATCTTGCCGGGATACTTCGCATGAATTCCCTGTGCAAATTCACGGGCAAGTCCAAGGTCGGGATTTCCTGTTTCCATCCAGATCAGATCGGCATAGGGTGCGTAGCTGAGTCCGCGGTCAATGCCCTGCTCCAGACCATTCTTCACATAGTAAAAACCCTCAGGCGTGCGCTTGCCGGTGATGAAGGAATGATCGCGCGGATCAATATCTGAGGTGATCAAATTAGCAGCTTCTGCATCTGTTCTTGCAATCACGAGTGTAGGCACATTGCAAACGTCGGCAGCCAGACGGGCAGCAACCAGTTTGTTGATGGCTTCCTGCGTAGGAACAAGCACCTTTCCACCCAGGTGTCCGCACTTTTTGGCAGAGGCCAGCTGGTCTTCCCAGTGCACGCCTGCAGCACCTGCTTCGATCATTTGCTTCATGAGTTCGAAGGCATTGAGATTGCCTCCAAATCCCGCTTCTGCATCAGCTACAATAGGCACCAGCCAATCGCGCTTGGCTTCTCCTTCCATGTACTCGATCTGGTCGCGGCGCAGCAGAGATTTGTTGATTCTGCGCACAACGGCAGGAACAGAATCTGCAGGATAAAGGGACTGATCGGGATACATTTCACCAGCCAGGTTCGCATCGGCTGCCACCTGCCATCCGGAGAGGTAAATGGCTTTCATTCCGGCCGTCACTTCCTGCACGGCCTGATTGCCGGTGAGCGCTCCCAGTCCGGCTACCCATGCATCAGATTGCAGGCGATTCCAGAGTTTGGTTGCTCCGTTGCGGGCAAGCGAATATTCGATCTGAACAGATCCGCTGATGTTGATCACTTCCTCAGCAGTGTAAGGGCGGGCCACTCCTTTCCAGCGCGGATTGGATTCCCATTCTTTTCTGAGCGCTTCGGCTCTTTCCTGTTTGTTCATTTGGGTTGGTTTGGGTTTTGTTGTTGAATGGATTAATTGATTTCCTGATAAGCGGGCAGGGTGAGAAACTCCTGATAATCGCCGGTTTGTACCAATGTGTCAAACATTTCAACCGCGCGCTTCATGCTGGCTGCGTCAAATGCTTTTTCGCCCACATAGGCCTTGATGTTTTCCAGTTCGGAAGGAAGAAGTTCTTTAAACAAAGCATAGGTAACCACTCTTCCGTCGTCCAGTTTGCTTCCGTTTTTGATCCACTGCCATACCTGCGTGCGCGAGATCTCGGCTGTGGCCGCATCTTCCATCAGATTGTGAATGGCCGCAGCACCCACACCTCTGAGCCAGCTTTCAATATAAAGAATACCTACATTGATGTTCATCCGGAGGCCTGCCTCGGTAATGGTTCCCGTGGGAGCTGCAAGCAACTGATCCTGAGTTATC
>CAZUHX010000023.1:1698-22839 GCA_964620795.1 uncultured Chitinophagaceae bacterium | reverse complement strand
TCCGCAGAGATCGCGCTTCACGGGCATGCCGAGTACCACATGGCTCATATTTCCATTGAGCAGACGATAAGCTGAATCTCGTGTACTTACCTGGCCCGTTTCAAGCATAGCGCCTGTTTCGAAGGTGGTAAGGGCGATGTCGGCGTAGGAGGCAGGATTGGTATGGTTAATATTGAAGTTGGTATTCCAACCTGCGGCAATTTCACCGAATCCGCGATTGGCGGAGAAAGCGGTAGAGCGCTGCACCCCCAGCCCGTAGCGGGAATAGGGAGATGCGGTCTGGGCAACAACATGGCTGATTGCACAGAGAAAAAATATGATTGTCAGCAACACAGGCCTCATGGGGTCAGATAAATTTGGTAAAGGCCTTTCATGGTGAGGGCGGGCTCAAATATCCCGTTTTTGATCCGTGCTGCCAAGTGCCGGGCATCACCTCCGCTGAATACAAGCTGCATTCCGGGGTTTTGGGCACTGAAAACTTCTGCAAAATGATTGATTTCTGCTGCTGCAGCTTCAATGCTTCCAATTTGCATGGCCTGGGCAGTGTGTTTACCGAGGCTTGTGTTCAGCTGCCAGTCGGGTTCGAGCAGAGGAAGGGCTGCGGTGTAATCATTCATGGCCTTCAGCCTCATTTGTATGCCGGGAGAGATGATACCTCCGGCAAAAAGCCCATCGGGCATAATGAGGTTATAGGTGATACAAGTGCCAAGACTGATAGCCAGTATGGGCTTCCCGGGAAAAGCGGCGGCAGCGCCGCAGGCCAGGGCGATGCGATCCGGACCCAATGTTTCAGGATGCTCGATGCCAATGCGGATTGGAAGGGCTATGACTGAACTAACCACTTTGAGCCTGCCGGAAAATCGGTCGCAGATTTTTTGTTCGATGGCATTCTTTCCGCTCACAGACATCACGGCCATATCCTGCTCCGTGGCAGTGTTCAGCAATTCTTCGCAGGCTTGCTGCCCTTCGGCCAGCAGACTGAGGCTTCCGTTTTCAAATACGGCCAGTTTGCAGCGGGTGTTGCCCAGATCGGCAGTAAATACTCTCTTCATCAGAAATCAGACGGAAATTCTTTAACGCGTCTTCCCCGGTAATATGCGGCAATAAAACTGCGGCGGTAACGCGGGCGAATTTGTTCTTTCCACCACGAATAAAGTTCTGAAAAATACGGGGTTTGCCCCAGAAGATACAGATAGTTTCCCTGTCCGTCTTCCTCGATCCGGTAGCCGGCCAGATGGTCGTAGTAGAAGGTGTCTATGTGTGTTGGTCTGGGAAGGGAATAAAACTGAATACAGTAAACGGTGTCGTTGTCGGCACTTTTGCGTTGCGGAGCTCTTTCAGGCAAGGCGATGGGAGGTGCCGTTTTGCTGCCAATTGCTGCAGTTGTACTTGCTGCAGCAGGTTTGGGGGGAAGAATGTCGCGAAGTGTGGTTTGCAGATCGCCCAGTTTTTCAGGCCGGAAGACGCTGGTTTTATTGTTGATGGGCGCCCTTGTGATGCTCATCATTTCTTCAGTGCTGAATACTGCCCGGTCGGTGAGGTTGTATTGCATCTCGTCGCTCACCGTTCCGTATAGTTTGCGCAAAGCGTAAGCCACATTGATGGCCCGGCGTTTTTCTACAAAGGGCATATCTTTCATGATTTCTCCGCTTTCAATGGCCGAAACGGGAAGTACATACATTTTGGGATTGGCAGAGAGAGAGTCGTAGTAATTGTAAACCGGAATGAAGCCAAAGTCTGACATACGGCAATCTCCGGTGAAATTGTTTTTGCGGAGCTCGATGTCGAGAATAGCGCCTCCTTTTCCTCCGGGCAGGGCTGGGTTTCCGCACAGATTCCCAAGTGAATAAACGACCAGTCCGCTGCGGCTTTCTCCACCCTTCACGATATCATAAGGCTGCATTCTTTTGGCCAATGAAGGAGAACCGCCCACGATCAGATCGGCACCGTTTTCTATGCAGTACTTCACGAGATTTTCCTGATAGGCCTGAACCGCTTCTTTGGTATCATCGCTCCAGTCGAAGTAAACGATTACAAAATCTGCTTTTTGGGCACGGGCCAGATACAAATCCCGTGAGAGTAATGTCTTATCGGCCAGATTAAGAATAAAATTGGCAGAGATGGAAGGCCGGTCGGGAAGACTGGTGTAATTGAGCAGCGCAATGCGAAAGCCTTTCTTTTCGATGATCAGGGGATTGTATGCGTTGCGTTCGATATTGCCCGCATAAACACCGGTCACATCCATATCAAGATATCCGAGCAACTTGCGGGTTCTTTCGAGGGCAAACTTGTCGCAATTGGCGGTTGCATAATTGGCATTAACCAGATTGTTGATCCCGGCAAATTTGAGAGCCAGCGCAAACTCATCGGGTACGTTGTATTCCGATTCCGGATTGTTGCCAAAGGAGCTGCGCAGATTGCCGATCACCAGATCGCTGATGTGGAAGATGGGTTGGATGTAGCGGAACTCTTCTTTAAAATCTGATTTTCCGCTGGTTTTATTGTAAAAAAGTTTTTGCTGTGCCGGCACCTGCCAGATGTTTCCTGCAATCATAATTTGCAGTCGCGAAAAGGAATCTACGGTCTCGAAAGAAGGCGGATCGAAGCGATCGAGAAATTTGAGTTTGAAATTGACTTTGGGAGTGTCCTGGGAATGAAGGCTTAGAGAAAACAATACTGCCAGAAGGCATAGGGTCCGTTTCATATTGAGGCTGGTATTCGGCTGTATTTTCTGAAGCGGCCGAAATTACTCAAATATCCGCTTTATAGAATAGTGGTCGGCTATGAGAAATTGAAGGCTGTTATAGATCCAAGTTCGGTGCCGCTTAAACAACGAGTGCCTGAGACTGGGCTCAGGCAAAGGGCCTGCCTTCTGAATATTTCCGCCGAAAGAAGCTTTCCCTGAAGTTTCTCACACACGAAAAAGCAAATCCCTATTAAGATAAAGTTCTGCGATAAAGCGCAGCCAATCCGTGCAATTCATCGTTTTCTGCCACCCGCCGGCTGATGTCGGTGGTGGCGCAGAGATAAAGCGCGGCGGCAGCCACTTCTACAGCTTTTACCCCGCGGTATTTGGCCAGCGGCCCTACAAAAAGAAAATCCATTTTTTCTGCCACCCACTGGGCCGTCTTTTCTGCCGGTCTGTTTTGATTTCTTTGACCCAGAAGGATGGAGGGTCTCAAAATGATGCTGTGTTTGAAGTGGATCTGCTGCAGAGCCTCTTCAGCCTCACCTTTTACTTTGTTGTAAAAAACTGCTGATGATGCATCGGCACCAAGGGCGGATACCAAAGCAAAACGCTCCACACCGCAAGATCTGGCCAGCTTGGCAAAAGCGAGCACATAGTCGAAGTCCACTTTTCGGAATGCTTCTTTGCTTCCGGCCTGTGCCATGGTGGTGCCAAGACAGCAAAAGGCATGATCGGCCTGGAACTTTCCGTGATATGCTGCCAGATCATCGAGTGAGCCTTCAATGATGGTGAGCTTCGGATGAATGGTCTCAGGCGGCCTTCGGCTGAAAACAACAATTTGCTGGTAGTTCGGGTCTTCGAGCAGCAGCCGGAGCAGTTCCTTGCCTACCAGTCCGGTAGCGCCGGCAATCAGTGCGGTTTTGGGCAGTATTTCCACATCTGCTAAAATACCATTTCGACCGACTAATTTCGCCACTATGCCAATAGGCCCGCTATTGATGGTTTTTCTGGCCGGCTTGGCCATGGGTTTTGTGAATACGATTTCTGCCGCAGGATCCATGATTTCATTGCCTGTGCTGATTTTTATCGGCCTTCCTCCCTCGGTGGCCAACGGCTCAAACCGCATCGCCGTCATTTTCAATTCACTGGCCTCCATTTGGGGTTTCAGGAGTAAAGGGCTTCGTGCCGGACGGGAGGTGTGGGTATTCAGTCTTCTCTGTGTTCCCGGAGCCGTGCTTGGAGCCTTGTATGCCGTTCAGCTTCCTGAAATCTGGTTCAACCGCATACTGGCGGTGGTGATGTTGCTCTTTCTGTTGCTTAGTCAATGGAAACCGGAGAAAAAAGAAACTTCAGAAGAGGATAAAACCGGCTCATGGAGCGGCCGTTTCTGGTTTTTAGGAACAGGATTTTACGGCGGCTTTTTGCAGGCCGGAAGCGGATTTTTATTGATGGCCGGCGGCATACTGTTTGCCCGGCTCGATTGGGTGCGCACCAACCACTACAAGGCCATCATTACCCTGGTTTACACATTGGCAGCTTTTCCGGTTTTTTTGTGGAGCGGAAAAATTTCGTGGTCAGCCGGACTGAGCCTGGCTGCGGGAGCAGCCGCAGGCGGCTGGATCGGAAGCAGATGGAGCGTAGCTGAAGGTGAAAATCGCATCAGGAAGGTCGTAACGATTGTGATTGTTTTGATGTCGCTGAAGCTTTTGTTTTTCGGTCAAATAGGGATTAATTGACCCTTATCATCTCCCAAAGCCTGAAATCCCTACATCTTCGCCATATTCAAACTTAACTTATGAAAAAAATCCTGATTTTCCTTCTGGCTGCCGGCATGGGCAGCATGTATTCATGTAATCAGTCGGCCAAAGCCCCTGAAACGAATAAGGAGCTGGAAAAACAATTGCAGGAAATGTTTGTGAATGCAACGGAAAACAGTGTGATTGAACTGCCGGAAGGAACCATTCAGTTAAGTCGTCCACTGGTGCTCGACGGAGTGAAAGGAGTGACCATCAGGGGCAAAGGAATGGACAAAACCATTCTTTCCTTCAAAGGTCAGAAAGACGGAGCTGAAGGTTTGCGCATCACGGCCAGCGGTATTTTGCTCGAGAACTTTGCCATCATGGATGCCAAGGGCGACAACATCAAGATTCAGGATGCCGATGGGGTTACCATTCGCAAGGTTAAATCGGGATGGAGCAAAAAACACAGCACAGACAATGGTTCTTATGGTCTTTATCCGGTAGGATGCAAAAATGTATTGATCGAAGATTGCGAAGTGTTTGGCTCGGCAGATGCCGGTGTTTACGTTGGCCAATCAAGAGGGGTGACCGTTCGCCGCAATCATGTTCACGACAATGTGGCGGGTATCGAAATCGAGAACTGTGTTCAGGCAGAAGTATTTGACAACCTTGCCGAAGAAAATACCGGTGGCGTTCTGGTATTCGATATGCCTGATCTTCCATTGCGAAACGGTTCAGACTGCAAGGTTTACAACAACAAAATCCGCAACAACAACACCAAGAACTTCGGAGTAGCCGGTACCGCAGTAGCCGAGATTCCGGCGGGAAGCGGTTTCATTGTAATGGCCACCAACAATTGTGAGATTTACAATAATGAAATCACAGGCCACAAGACTTTGAGCGGCGGTATTTTGAGTTATTTGGCCTTTGAGAAGCCTTACAAAGATTCATTGTACGACCCCTATTGCGGCGGTATTTACATCCACAACAACAAAATAGAAGCGGGCAGCGGTATTCCTGATCTGGGAACACGTTTCGGAAGATTGCTGTCTCTGGCCTATGGTGGCAGCATTCCTGATATTGTAGTTGATGGCTTCGTTAACTCTGCTTATAAGGACGCTTCAGGCAAGATCAAGCCCGAGCACCGCATTTGTATCCGCAACAATGGCGATATCAGCATGAGCAATGCCGATATGCCCGGCAACACCAAGAACCGCTCTTCAGACCCCAAACAGTTTGACTGCAGCCTCAATTTTACGCCTATCCCGGCAGCGCCGGCCGCAGCCACGGCCGCTCCCTGATCGGGATTACCTAAAATTTGCAAAAAACCAAGGAAACTTTTTTTGTAAAATCAGTTTCCAAAAACTCTGCCTTTACCTTTGCGCCCGCTTCCATGAACCGGGAAACACGCAGCCTTCTTCTTCGCAATTCGCGACAGCTCTTCATCAAGTATGGGGTAAAGAGTTTGACTATGGACGACATTGCCCGTGAATTGGGCATGAGTAAGAAAACCATTTATCAGTTTGTGTCTACCAAGAACGAATTGGTAATTCAGGCCATTGAAGCGCATCTGGAACTGGAAAAAGAGCACATTGCACGCATTCTTGATCAGGCTCCAAATTCAGTACAGGGCATGCTCGGAATTCTGGAATATATGATTGCTGAACTCCGGCAACTGAACCCTTCCGTGATTTACGATCTCCAGAAATATTATCCTGAAGCCTGGGCGGTGCTCAACAATTACCGCTATGAGTTTGTACTGGGCATGATCAACCGCAATCTTGAGAAAGGGAAAGAAGAAGGTGTTTACCGCAAGGATCTCAACACACTCATCATCGGCCGCATTTACATCAAAGCGCTGGATGTATTGCTGGATCAGCAAATCTTTCCCATCAGCCAGTTCAACTTTGTTGACATCTATTCAGAATTTATACGCTACCACCTTCGCGGCATCGTGAGCGCAGAAGGACTTAGTCATCTCGACCAACTGAACCCCTGAAACCATGCGATACTTTTACCTCAGCCTCCTTGCTTTAGGCCTGTTGCCATCTCCCGCAGCCGCGCAAACGGAAGACAAGATGAATCTGCTGAGCCTCGAGGAGGCCATAGACTATGGAGTTAAAAACCACACCACCGTTAAAAACGGCAAGCTGGGTATTGAGGAGGCCAAAGCGCGCAACTGGGAAATCATTACCACCGGACTTCCGCGTATAGATGCCAATCTCGATTATTCCTACTATACCCGCGAACTGGTTCAACCCGGTGTGAGCCAAGCCTTCAGCAACGGTATTTTCGGAGGAATTCTCGGCCTGCTCGGCCAGAGTTATCCGGTTCAGGTTGATAGTATCGTAAGAAACAATCAGGGAGACCCCAAAGACAATCCCTTTATCCTGAAACACAATGCCAATCTCACCGCCACCTTAACCCAGCTGATCTTCGACGGGCGCTATGTGATCGGACTGAAAGCCACCAAAGATTTTATGCTGGCTGCAAGACTGCAGCATCATCAAAGTGAAAGAGATGTGCGCTATGCCATCACCAAAGCCTACTATCAGGCCGCAGCCCTTTCAGAAATCATTATCTATCTGCGCGACAACAAAAACCTGCTCGATAAACTCACCTCAGACACCCGCGCCATCTATCAGCAGGGTCTGATCGAAGAACTTGATCTCAACCGCCTTGAACTGGCACAGACCAATCTGGAAAGCCAGATCCGCAATCAGTCGCAATTGTATTCGGTGGCCATCAACAATCTGAAATTTCAGATGGGTATGCCTTTGAAAGAAACACTGCTTCTGAAAGACAAACTGGAAACTTTGCAACAATCAGCCACCATGCTTGCCGACTCTTCCGATTTCAATCCTGCAGGAAGAGTAGAATACCAGATGCTCGAAAACGGCATCCGCATCCGCGGTTATGATGTGGCCCAGCGCCGTGCCGGATACTTTCCTTCCCTGGCGGCCTTTGTAAATTATGGTCTCAATGCCCAGACCGATTCTATGCGCTACCTCTTTCAAAAAACCAGACAATACAATCCGGATGGCTCCGTGACCCGTGTTCGCTCCTGGAATCCCTTTGGAATGGTAGGACTACAGTTGCGTATTCCCATTTTCGACAGCGGAAGCAGATGGGCCAGCGTGAAACAGGCTAAAGTTGATCAGCTGAGGCTGCAAAACAATCTCGAGCAATTTAAAGAAGCGGCCACTCTTCAATATATCTCTGCAGTGACCGCCTACAACACCTCCCTTGCCGAAGAAGCAAACGCCCGCAAAAGCGTAGAGCTGAGCAAAAAAATCCTTTCCAAAACACGCATCAAATTCAGCGAAGGCGTTGGCAGTTCTTTTGAACTGGCAACCGCGCAGCAAGATCTGGTGAGCAATCAGATGAAGTATGTTCAGAATGTCCTGACCGTGCTCACCAACAAAGCAGAACTCGACAAAGTAAATGGCAAAAACCCACTCCGATAAGATGAAAGCCCTAACGCATATCCTCCTTGCTGCGCTGCTCGTTTCAGCCGGCTTATCCTCCTGCTCCGGACCCGCAAAAGATGATTCCCCCGCAGGTAAGAGAAAACAACTGGCCGAGTACCGCAGCCGGCTCAAAGAACTGCAAACACAGATTGCAGAACTTGAAAAAGATTTGGCCGGAAGCGACAGCAGTTTCAGTGCAGAGTCAAAAACACGACTGGTCACCGCAGATACCATCCGCCTCAGCGAATTCAAACACTTCATTGATGTACAGGGAAGTGTGGAAGCCGACAAAAACATGCTGGTCGCACCTCAAATGCCCGGCGTGGTGACCGCCATTTTTGTAAACGAAGGAGATGTGGTAAAAGCCGGTCAGCTCCTCGCACAAACCGACGGCAGCGTGTATGAAAGAGGAATGGAAGAACTCCGCAACGGACTTGAACTCGCCACCATCGCCTACGAAAAACAGAAACGCCTCTGGGATCAGAACATCGGCAGTGAAATACAGTACCTGCAAGCCAAAAACACCAAAGAAGGTCTCGAGAAAAAAATGCAAACCCTGCGCTCGCAACTGGAAATGACCCGCATGAAATCTCCCGTAAACGGAGTGGTTGATGAGGTGAAACTGAAACTGGGAGAAATGGCCTCCCCCGGCTATTTCGGCGTGCGTGTAGTCAACAGCGACAAGCTCACCCTCCGTGCCAGACTCTCCGACACCTACATAGACAAGGTGAAAAAAGGAGATGTGGTGGAAGTGCTTTTCCCCGATATCAATAAGCGCGTTTCATCTGTTGTAACTTATGTGGCTCAAACCGTTGACCAGCGCAGCAGAACATTTAATGTAGATGTGAAGCTCGACAATAAAATGGGCGATTTTAAAGCCAACATGATCGCCAAACTGCTCATCAATGATCAGATTATCAAAGAGGCCATTGTGCTTCCCGGCAATCTGGTTCAGCAATCGGCTGAAGGAAAATATGTGCTTGTAGCCACCGAAGAAAACGGCCGAAAAGTCGCCCGGAGAAAAACGGTTGAAACAGGTTCTCAATACAACGGACTTACGGTGATTACCCGCGGGCTTCAAGCCGGAGACCGGGTGATTACCTTCGGATATTCCGAACTGGTTGACGGCCAGATCATTGATTTCTGAATTGCCTGAAGCGCCTCTATGAACCAGGAAAGACTCAAAGAACTCGGCATCACCAGCTGGGTCATTAAAAACAGAACCAGCGTTTATGTTTTTACGCTGCTCATTACACTCGCCGGCCTGGGGACTTACCTCAGCATGCCTAAAGAGTTGTATCCCGATGTGGTGGTCCCAACCATCTCCATCGCCACCATCTACCCCGGCGCCTCGCCTGTTGATGTTGAAAATCTCGTCACCAAACAACTCGAAAAACAGGTCAAATCGCTGAATGGTGTTCGGAAAGTGACCAGCAATTCCATCTCCGATTTTTCGCTCATCGTGGTAGAATTCAATACAGATCAGGATCCCAAACTCTGTAAACAAAAGGTGAGCGATGCCGTCGACAAAGGCAAGAAAGATTTGCCATCCGACATTAAAGGTGATCCCCAGATTCAGGAGTTCGATATCTCTGAACTTCCCATCATGAACATCAACCTGAGCGGTGACCTCCCGCTCGACCGGCTCAAGGCTTATGCCGAAGATCTTAAAGACCGCGTGGAGGGTATGAAAGAAATAACCCGGGTTGATATCGTGGGCGGACTGGAGCGCGAAGTGAAGGTTGATATTAACTTATATAAAATGACCGCGCTCGGGATCTCTCTCAGGGAAATCGAAGAAGCCATTCAAAGACAAAATCTCAATATCAGCGGGGGCGAACTGCGCATCAGCGAAATGCGCCGCAATGTGCGCGTAACCGGCGAATTCAAAAAGCCCGAAGACATCGGAAATATCGTGGTGCGCAGCTTTACAGGCAATGCGGCCTTTATCCGCGACATCGGCACCGTAACAGACGGATACAAGGACAAACAAGACTTTGCGAGACTGAATAAAAAACCGGTCATCACCCTCAACGTCATCAAGCGCTCAGGCGAAAATTTGATCAACGCAACAGATCAGATTTATGAAATGCTCGATGAGTATAAAAAGAGCAAATTCCCTCCCGGACTGGAAGTGAAGATCACCGGCGACACCTCAGAAAATACCCGGGTGCAACTGCATGATCTGCTCAATACCGTTATTCTCGGTTTTGCCTTTGTGGTTTTTGTTCTGATGTTCTTCATGGGCTTCACCAATGCGTTTTTTGTCGGACTGGCCGTGCCCCTTTCTACCTTGCTCGCCTTTCTGCTGATGCCCGGTCTTGGCATGACCATGAACGTGGTGGTTCTCTTCTCGCTTCTGCTTGCTCTCGGAATCATCGTTGACGATGCCATCGTGGTGATTGAAAACACACATCGTATTTACAACAAATATGATTTTTCTATAACCGATGCCGCCAAATATGCCGCAGGAGAAGTATTTGTTCCTGTACTGGCCGGCACACTTACAACCCTTGCGCCATTTGTGCCCCTGCTCTTCTGGCCGGGAATCATCGGCAAGTTCATGAAGAATCTGCCCATCACGCTCATCATCACCCTGGGCGCATCACTCTTTGTGGCTTTTGTAATGAACCCTGTTTTTGCCGTGAGCTTCATGAGCAAAGACGAACACGGAAAACCCTCCAAACTCCGCGATTACATTAAAGGCTTTGCCGTGCTGGCCGTCGGTGCTCTGCTTTCTTACCTCAGCGGTCACTTCGGACTGGGCAATCTCTGCGTTTTCTTTATCGCGCTGCTGCTGCTGTATCACTTTGTATTTCACCGCGCCATCATCGCCTTTCAGGAACGTCTGTGGCCGGCTTTCATGAACTTTTACCGCCGCCTGCTGCACTGGCTCATCGAAGGCTGGAGACCCGTTTTGATGATCCTCGGCACCGTAGTTGTTCTTTTCATCAGTTGGGCTGTATATCTGATGAGCAATCCCGTGATCGAACTGTTCCCCAGTGCCGAGCCCAATTTCGCTTACGTTTACTGCAAGCTTCCCACAGGCACAGATGCCGAAGTAACCGACTCTGTGACCCGCAGCATAGAAAAAAGAGTGTATAAAGTCATCGGAGAAAAAAATCCATATATCACTTCCGTAATTTCCAACGTAGGTTTGGGTGCAGGCGATCCGCAAAACCCCGACCGTGTTCCCACTCCCAATAAAAGCAAGGTCACCGTTGCCTTCGTGAGATATGCCGACCGAAACGGATTCTCGACTTCCGAAATGCTGGGCAAGCTGCGCGAGGAATTCCGCAAAGGTGTTCCGGGTGCAGAAATTTCAGTTGAAAAGGAACGCAACGGCCCACCCGTGGGCAAGCCCGTCAATATCGAAATCAGCGGCGATGACTTTGCTGTGCTTCAACAACTGGCCAACCAACTGAAAAAATCTATTGACGAAGCGGGCATCAGCGGTATCGACGAACTCAAGAGTGATCTGCAAATCAGCAAACCCGAAATCATCATAGATCTGGATGAAGAGAAAATGCAGCGCGAAGGAATTTCCCTTGCACAGGCAGCTGTTGAACTCCGCACGGCCCTCTTCGGCAAGGAAGTTTCCAAATACCGCGATGCCAATGATGATGCTCCCATAATCCTCAGGCTACAGGAAGACGACCGCGCCAAACTGGAAGAGCTGATGAATTTAAATATATCTTATATGGATATGTCCGTTGGTGCATTTCGTCAGGTGCCACTTTCTTCAATTGCCTCTTTCCGTTACGAGAATGCCATCAGCACCATCAACCGCAAAAATCAGAAGCGCGTGGTAACCCTGGCCTCCGACATTACCGAAGGAGCCAATGCCAATGAAATCAACAGCCAGATCACGGCGCTCGTTGAAGGCATGGAATTGCCCGAAGGCTATGAAGTAAAACTCACAGGCGAACAAGAGCAACAGCAGGAAACCGCCGGCTTCCTCGGCATGGCCTTCATGGGATCGCTGGCGCTGATGTTCCTGATCCTCGTAACGCAATTCAACTCGGTGGTCAAGCCGCTGTTCATCTTCTCGACCGTACTCTTTAGTCTCATTGGTATTGCGCTCGGCTTTGCGGCCTTTCAGATGAAATTCTCGGTCGTCATGACCGGCGTCGGAATATTCTCTCTGGCAGGCATTGTGGTGCGAAACGGAATTCTGCTCATTGAGTTTACCGACGAACTGCGCGAGCGGGGTTATGGCCTTGTAGAAGCAGTTGTGGAAGGAGGCGCAACCCGAATTACCCCGGTCATCCTTACAGCGCTTTCTGCCATCCTCGGTCTCATACCGCTGGCCATCGGTCTCAACATGGATTTTGAAACCCTCTTCAGCGAATTCAATGCCCACTTCTATCTGGGCGGAGACAATGTTGCCTTCTGGGGCCCGCTGGCCTGGACCATGATCTTCGGTCTGATCGTTTCTACCTTCCTCACTCTGCTCATTGTTCCTTGTATGTACATTCTGGGCGTGCGCATTGGTGATCGTTTCAGCAAGATGTTTGGAGAGAGCAAAACAGCTTAATGGCGCTCGGCTTTCCATAAACATCTGCTTGTTACATATATCTCAGCTATTTGGGCGTGCCCCCGCCTTTATGATCTTGATCTGCAGAGCGCAATCTTGCTGATCAGGCGGGGTCGCGTGCTTCAGGGCTTCGGTGCCGCAAAGCGGCACGCCTTCGGCCCCTTACGCCCGCTCACGCATCTGAAAATTTTTCCTTTAAATATATCACTGAGGCCGGGCCGGCATTGATCGGATAAACTGCTCGGCTGATTTTTATTTGCTTGCCATTCTCACAGTTCACATATACTTAAAACAGACGGCCGGCAAGCCAAATTGGCTCATTTCTCACAAAAACTTCCACTACGCAGATAGGCTGCGCAGTAGAAAACTACTATTGCAATATAAACGCTCCCTTATGGCCATAAAACCAAGCCTTAAAGTGCAGATGCAGCACCTGATTCAGCAGCCCGATATGGCTGAAGATGAACTTTTCCGTGAAATGCGCCGACTGATGGAACAGGAAACAGCCGGCCTGTATGAACATGAAGATGCCCCCGCCCTTATCGGCTCTCTTCTAAAAAGCACTCATTTGCCTGAATTGGAGGATAAAAAGATTTTCTCCCCACTCATCCCCACCGGATTTACCGAATATGACCGAATACTGGGTGGATTGATGCCCGGTGAAATGGTCGTGCTTTCCGGGAGACCGGCCATGGGAAAAACTTTGCTGTTGATCAATCTTGTTCTCCAACTCCCTTCAGACGTTCCCGTCTTGTTTTATGGACTCGACTGCTCCCGGCACTCACTGGGCTATCGCTTTCTTTCTTCTTCTTCCGGCATACCCATCGACCGCTTATTACAACGAAGATTACAATCCGGTGATCAACCAAGAATTCGCGATGCTGCGGCTATGCTGGCAGAACGGCCTATTCAGCTGGGCAGCAATAACAGCATGAGGCTTTCATCTCTCATCGAGGCCTGCGAAGAGTATATACAAAACCACCGGATCAAAGTAATTGTAATGGATCCTGTTCAGATGATCAGATCGTTTCACCACCGCCAAAACAGAGAAGGAGAAATTGCCTACATCTGCCGCGAACTGAAACAACTGGCCAGAAGATACGGAATCTGCCTGCTGCTCAGCAGTCAGATGAACCGCAACTCTGAAATGAGAGGCGGCAGCAAAGAACCTATGCTGTCCGATATGCGCGATTCCGGCCTTCTGGAAGAGCTGGCAGATAAGGTTCTGTTCCTCTATCGCCCGGCCTACTATGGTTTTAATCAAACAACAAGAGGCGAAAACGCAAGGGGACTTGCTGAACTGATTGTGGCTAAAAACCGAACAGGTCCGGTAACCACTATTCCTCTTTACCACGACCGCTACTTTACCCGATTCGTTGATTACAATGGTCAGGAAGATGAAATCAGTTTTTCCGAAGAAAGACTGGAAGACCTGATGTGACCTTGTTTTTGCTATGGGGCCGTTGATCCACATTATGATGTCATTCCTTGAAGACATGGCGCTTGTGTTCCTGCAAGCCCGGCAACAATGCCGTTCTTTTGACCTGTGCCGTGCGATGCTCGCTTCGCTGCGCTTCTCCGGCACAGATTCTCGATATACCAGATAATGCTCAACGGTCCCTTTTATGTCTGCCTATAAAGATATCCTTGATCTTGCCCGGAAATACCGGGTCACAGAACTGCTGCCGGGCGAAGAACTTCCTTATTCCAATTTGCATATTGGCAAAGCTGAACCACACGAGCGTATCGCCATGGAGTGGATCAGACTCAAAAACACTCCGGCACTTTGCAAAATGCTTCAGCTTCCGCAGGACGAGATAGAAAATCTGATCAATAACCCTCATTATATGAGCTTCCAAATCCCCAAAAAAGGAGGGGGAAGCAGAAAAATACTTGCTCCGGAACGCAAACTCAAAGAAGTACAATCTCGGCTCAATGATTTTTTTCAGGCATGGTACGCAACACTCAGACCTAATGAAGTTCATGGGTTCATTCGCCATTACTCGCATGTATCGGCAGCTCCCGGCATCATGAGCAATGCAAAAACACATGTAGGTCGTAAATATGTATTGAATCTTGATATTTCCGATTTCTTTCCGGGCATCAGCGCAAAACGGATTCTTGACTTACTCCTTTCGCCTCTGTTCCGGCTAAATGAAAAAGAAGCAACCGCCATTGCGCTGCTATGTACATGGAAAGGCAGTCTCCCGGCCGGAGCTCCCACTTCCCCGGCTCTGGCAAATTTCATCTGCCTGCCCATGGACGAGGCCCTTAGTCGTTTTGCACAATCCCGCAAATTGAACTACAGCCGTTATGCCGATGATCTTAGCTTCTCAACCGATACACACATTGGAAATGATGAAATATATGCCATCCGGCAAATTATTTCTGATGCGGGCTTTAAACTGAATGATAAAAAACAAAGGTTGTTGGCGGCAGGAAGAAGACAAACCGTAACCGGACTAAGCGTTAATCAAAAGGTGAATTTACCCAGGCCTCTGCGCCGCAGAATCAGAGCCATGGTACATGACCTTGAAATGAACGGAGCCGAAATCGCATCACTCAGACATTTTGGTCAGATTAAAGCCAATCGGGATATCCTGAAACAGCGTTTCTTAAATATCCTCTCCGGCTATTACGCACTGCTGGTGCAGGTCCACGGAAAACATAATCCGCTGGCATGGAAAATCAAAAAGCTGATAAAAATCCACTTTTGAATCCCCTGCTGAAAAAGTTTACGATCCCGATGGCTCGTGCCTGTGATATGTGTTGGAATAACCGTGTGTAAAAAAACTCCTGAAGCACGCTTAACCGAACCGGCGATCGGACTTCAAAAATATATTCAAAATAATCGAATATAATTCTGATTGCCGGGCAGCGATTCCGGAAAATGGGCTTTCAAAAAAACAGAAGCCCTGGTTTAAAAAGCAAGCGGGGGCTTTCGCCCCCGCTGTGCAAATTCAAAAAAGATTGTACCTGGTTCTGCTTCTGCTGAAAAAAAACCTCCGCAAACCGAGTGCTGCAAGCAGCTTATTTAATTCCGGTATAAATATCTTCTTCCTTGCATAAACCATACTTCTCATACTTCGATGAAATGTTTATGCGCTCCACTTTAAAACCTACCGAACTTAGTCTGTCGGCATAATCCTGCCCGTAAATTCTCACATGATCAAACTGACCAAATGCTGCTTCCTTTTCAGTGGGTGTAGAAATGCTAAAATCCTCAAAAGTTTCCTTGGTGTTCTTTGAAATCGGGACTTGTAATATGGCCCGGCCTCCCGGCTTTAGAACCCTGTATAATTCTTTCATCGCATCTCTGTCTGCAGGCACATGCTCAAGCATATGATTGCAAATAACAAGATCAAACGAATTGTCTTCAAACGGAATGTTTAAAACATTCATGTTCTGAACATATTCGGGATAGCTGTATCCTTCTGTGAAAAGATCGCCGCAAACATACTTGGCGTATCCAACCTTATTAAGCAGTGCAGACAAATTTGCTTCCGGTGCCATATGCAAAATGCTTAAGTTTTTGTTTTCAAAAACTTTTAAAACATCTCTCAGATAAACATATATTAATCTTTCCCTGTCGGAAGAACTGCACTTATAACATCCCGCTGAACGCAAACCGGCGCCTACTATTTGCTTTTCCTTCAAAACCGGCAAATCGTACCCGATCAGATAAAAGTCTTTTGAATTATAGCCGCAGAAAGGACACTGGTATTTGTCGCCGGCATGAATGGCGAGCTTAATCATCTTCTTAACCCGGGCAATCAGAGGGGTGTTTGTCATTGATATTTGGTTTATCAGGTTCTGTTGGCTGAGGGACTTTATTCATGATTTTTACTTTCATGTATTTGCCTTGCAGCACGCTCCAAATCTACAGAAAAAAGTCGGAAATCAGATGATTGCAAAGCTTGCTCGTCTTCACCATAAACAGAGAAACCATCCTTCTCTTCAGTTATCAGCCAAAGTGTTTAAGCTTTGAATTTTCAATTGCTCACGAACTGAAATGCGTGTTCAGCGCCGGAAACTGCCTTGTATCATTTGAATGTGATTAAATCACTGTCTGTTGTATTTTATTATATAAAATTCTCACATTCGTAAAATGAAAAACATGGTTTTAAAAACACTTTCGGTCTTTGCTGCTTTGATGTTCGGCGGCCTGATTAATATGGCTATCATTGTTTATGGTCCGCAACTCATACCACCACCTGCAGGAGTAGATCTGAGCAGCGCCGAGGGGCTGAAAGCCGGCTTGCATCTGTTTGAGCCCCAACATTTCATCATGCCCTTTCTGGCACATGCGCTGGGAACATTTTTCGGCGCATTAATCGCTGCCCGTTTTCCTTCTCATATTTCTCTGCAAAGAGCCTTACTGGTATCACTGGTCTTTTTTGCCGGCGGAGCAATGAACGTTTACATGCTGCCGGCTCCCCTCTGGTTTAATATCACAGATCTGGTCTTCGCTTATTTCCCAATGGGTTATGCAGCATTCTTGCTGATTAGAAAATACAGCCGGATTTCTTAATGTTTTGCTTTACATCCTGCACAGATCCTCAGGATTGAGCTCTGAACATCTTCAGTGTTTCTTCTATAATGACATGATAATTCGGACTATGGTGATCACCCTCTTCCGGCGGAATGAGACGATGACCCAGACGAACAACTACAGCATTATATTCAGGGATACTGATAATGTATTGGCCCAGTATTCCTCTCTGGTAAAAAACCCTGGTGCCATGCGAATCGTCAATCCAGAACGAATATCCATAATAGGGAACCAAAGCTCCCCGGGTAGCATTGGCCACAAAGGAGCTGTCAAGAATCTGTATGCCGTTCCAGCGACCATGTTGCAGCATCAGCTTTCCAAATCGTGCAAAATCTCTTGCGTTTGAATTAAAGCAGCAATATGCCAGCTCCATACCTTGCTCATCGGTATGCCAGGATGCGGGACGCTCAGCCTGCAGAGGTTTCCACAACCAATTGGAAGCCAATTCTGCCAAAGGTTTTCCGGCAGCCTTCATTACACACATACCCAGCAACTGGGTAGAACCGCTCTGGTAATTGTAAAAAGTTCCGGGCTTGTCTTTGATCGGCAAACTGAGCATCAGGGCGCCGAGATTTTCTCCGTAATATGCCTTTGCCGTAACTGAAAACGGATCCTTGTACTTCTCGTCCCAATCCATTCCGGAACTCATTGTTGAAAGATGCCAGAGCTTCAGTTCATCTGCATAAGGACCCTTAAGATCCGGCAACAGATCTTTCACTTTCTGATTCCAGCCTTTAAGAAGCCCTTTTTGTATGGCGATCTGTGTGAGCATGGTGGTAATGCTTTTTGCCATACTAAATGAATTGGAAAGGCTGCTATCGCTGTATTGATCCCAATATTTTTCACACAGAATGCTATCGTTTCTAACGATCAGAAACGCCACCGATTGGGTTTCTAAAAGGCTTTCCTCCAATTTGCCGCTTAGCGGTATGCGGTTATACTTTTCCGACAAAGGCCATTCTGAAGCCTGACTTGCCCCGGCTATGTTGCGGGTTTTAAAGAAACGCGCATCTCCGATACTGGCCGAATTATAGCCGTGGAGATATGAAGCCCAAAGACCTTTTACCAGATAGCCGTTGCCGCTCAGCCAAGCCAGAAAAAGCAGCAGTAAAAGAATGGTGCCCAGGCCGGCAAGAAAACGGAGGATTTTCTTCATAAAACAAATTTGATGAAACGAATTTAGCTGTTTTGAATAAGGCGGCTGCATAAAGCAAATATTTGCCCTTTCGAAACCCTGCAACGGACTCACAGAAACATCTCCGGCCTTTCTGCAATTTGAAAACAGCACGGATCTGAGCCGGGGCTCAAAAAGAAAGCCCCCAGGAAGATGTTTTTTATATTTTGTTTTTTCATATAACAAAACATGCGCAAGGGATTTGAGCGGCCGCCGCAGGCGGGACCCGCGAAGCGGGTCCGACAGCCGCGCAAAGCCCGGTGCGAAGAACCGAAGGGGCTGAGCATGCGCCCAAATCATACAAAACCATTACCTTTCCACGCTCATTTCTGCCTGAATTATGTCTTCTACTTACGAAATACATCTGCCTCAGTTTGAAGGCCCTTTTGATCTGTTGCTGTTCTTTATTGAGCGCGACGAACTGGACATTTACGATATTCCTATTTCCAGAATTACGGATGATTTTCTTGCCTATCTGCACAAGATGGATTCTTTGAATATTGAACTGGCAAGTGAGTTTATTCTGGTTGCGGCCACACTGATGCGCATCAAGGCTAAAATGTTGTTGCCGCGCAAAGAAATAGATGAGACAGGGGTAGAGATTGACCCCCGTGAGGAGCTGATCAACCGACTGATTGAGTACAAGAAATATAAGGAGGCCACAGAGGTCCTTCGTGTGATGGAAGACGACCGGCAGAGCATTGCCCGGCGCGGAAATGTGCTAAACGAGAACAAGGAAATTGCGACGCTCTTTGAAACCGAGTTTGAGATGCAGTCGCTTACCATGTTCCGTCTGCTGAAAGCTTTTCAGAATGTGCTGCAGCGCTACGACCGTGAACACAATAAGGTGGTGCATACCGTAGAGCAGCCTCCTTTCACCATGGCAGGAGAGAAAATGGTCATTACCGACCGGCTGAAAGACGGCGCAGAACATCCGTTTACGGAGGTATTTGAGCATTGTTTGAGCAGGGTACATGCTGTTTTTGTCTTTTTGAGCGTGCTGGAACTGGTTCAGGAGCAGCAGTTGAGAATTACCATAGGAGAGGGATACAATAATTTCTGGGTTCGGCTCAGCACAGAAGAAGAACGCGCAGCTGTATCCGCAAGCTCTGAGGAAATTCCGGAAGATTAAGATGAAAGACTCGAGTACTCAGGAGCGGTTGCCCGTTAACCTGAAGCGGGTGATCTGGCCGGTATTGGTAGGCTTGCTGGTTTCGGGATACCAGATATACAGCGGCTGGAATACGGCATCTCTGCTTACCATAGAGTGGGGGCGTATTGCCTGGAGTGGGCTTTTGCCATCGCTCTTACTTATTGTGATGCGTGATGCAGCCTACGTCTGGAGGTTGCGTTTGCTCACCGAAAACCGACTGGGCTGGTGGGCAAGTATTCAGGTGATTATGTTGTGGGAGTTTGGCTCGGCCATTACGCCCGGTGCCGTGGGCGGCATCGCGCTGGCGGTCTTTCTGCTTAGGCTTGAAAAAATTCCCTATGGGCGCGGTACGGCCATCATCATGATCACCGCTTTTCTCGACAATCTGGCTTACATCAGCATGTTCGGCTTGTTGTATGCGCTTAAGGGTTCGTCGATGTTTGCGGTTACCGCCGAGTGCATGAGTCCGGCAAGTGGGCTCACAGAAGCAGTTCGCAATTTATCGGGATACATCTGGCTGGGATACCTGATTCTTTTTGGAGTCACAGCCTTGTTGGCGGTGGGCTTATATCTTCCGCAAACCGCAAGGAAGGTACTTGGTGGCATTGCCCGGCTTCCGCTGCTGAGCCGCTGGGAGAAGAGTATCCGCCAACAGTCGGAGGAGTTGCTGATTACAGCCGGGGAGTTCAGGAATTACTCTGTAGGCTGGTTTATCAGGGTTTTTCTGGTAACCCTGGTGAGCTGGTTGTCGAGGTATCTGCTGGTAGTAGTGCTGATTGTGTCTTTCAGTGGCGGAAAGGCCGACTGGTTTGAAGTTTTTGTGCGGCAATATGTGGTGTGGATGATGCTGATTGTGCCTACTACTCCGGGTGCGAGCGGCATTGCCGAATTATTGTTTGAAGCCATGAACTGCGAATTTTTACCCGGCGGTATTGCAGGAGCTGCGGCTTTGGTCTGGAGGCTTTTGAGTTATTACTTCTATCTGGCAGCGGGGATGCTGATTCTGCCGCGCTGGCTGAGCAGGGTGATGCGCTGAGCTAAAACACTTAGCCCGGCCTTACCGATCGGCCTCAAAGTAGCCGCAAAGATTTTTTAATAAAATCATCTGTTTAAAATCATCCACGACCGTGCAGAATTTTGATAGGTTTGAACATGCGTTTTCTTTTTGGCTTTCTGCTCATTCATGTGCTTGGTTTTGCGCAAGCTCAATGGCTTGATACCAATCCATTCAGCACGGCGGCCGATACTTGTTTCAGCGCTTGTCCCGACACCTTCCGTTTGCTGAATCTTCAGCGCGTTTACGATCTGGGAGTGATTCTTCCGAGTTGGGCACCCGTTGTGGGTCCCTGGCATGTGAGCGAACTGGAAGGAACCGTGCTCAGCAGAGAAGCCGATGGATCTGATGGGCCTCATGTTTCTCATGAAGACCTGCCTTTCTACCACTATACCCATGACTTTGTAGTCAATATTGTGCCCGACTCAACGCCGGACCGCCGCTATCTCAACTTGCTGCCAATGCTGGTGAGCAATAAATTCGGAAAGCAGGACACATTGATGCGGCGCAACATCCATTGCGAATGGGAATCAGGTCTGGGAGCCCGTAATCCCGGAAATATCATGAATCGCGACAATGACTTCGGCCGTTCGGGAGGTTTCTTCAGCAAGGGACACGAAAGGCGCGATATACTGTGGCACTGGCCCTCCATCGGCGACTGGATGCACATCGAAGGCAAGCTGGTCTGGGACCGCGGCCATCCTCCGGCCAAAACAGAAATTCATCCCATGCAGTTTACCGCAGTGCGTCGCCGTTTGCCGGCTATACTTCCG
>CAZUHX010000023.1:0-1688 GCA_964620795.1 uncultured Chitinophagaceae bacterium | reverse complement strand
CATGGCGATGGTGGAGCCCTCTGGAACAACCGAAAAGATGTTCCTTCTTTTGTGAGACCCATGCCCATGTCGGTAAAGGATTATTCCTTCACACTGCGCAATTTACCTGCCGCTCCATCGTCCGGAGCCGTGCTTAAATACAAAGTTGTCAGGCAAAAAGGCGACAACTTCAGCGCCGGAGAAATCATTGAAACTCTGCAGGAAAAAAGCGAGTTGCGCATCCGCATACCCTGGAAAACGGCAGGCGTTAACGATACCTGTTTATATGCAAGAACAATATATGTTTATTGGGATGATACAACAGCGGCTTCTGTGCCATTGTACCGCGTTACCCTCGAGGCTCTTGAGATGCGCCGGCTCAACGAAAAAGCTGGCGCCGCCGAACCACGGTTTTATGTAGATGTGGCGGGGCAATGGATATTTCTGAATGACTTTTTCGGCAAAGGGAACCGCATACTAAGCGCCGGATTGGGCAAGACCCGGAAAAAGAAATGGAAGATGAACCTTTCATTTCTGGTTTCTGCCGGAGAACAGGATCGTTTCAGAGTGATGGCTTATGGTTATGAGCGCGATGGCGTTGATCTGCTGATGGGGAATCTATTTGATCCGGAGTCGGAATGTAATACTCGCGTGAAACGTTATCTCAAGGGCAGAATGTTCAGTATCGGAAAGATGCTGATGAAAGGCTGTATGGACGATCAGTTTGGCGCAGCAGGATCAATGCACGGGAAGATGGAGGCCGGACAAAGTCTTCATTTTCGAGCAGGGCCGGATGAAAAGCAGGGAAAGAATGAAGATCCTTGTCCCGGAAGTAAATATTCTCTTAAAGACCGTTTTTTTCTGAGCTACCGCATTGAGCGTCTGAGATAAAATCAGCCGGTTATAAAATTAGCGGGAGTCTGCACAAACACCGGCTTTCTGGCAACACTTGGGCAGCGCATCATACGCGCTCTTTTCCGGTTGCACCCCATCTGCAGCATAACCTGCACTGCGCACGCTCTGACGAATCTGCTCTGCGCTTACGGATTCAGGCTGATATTTTACTTTCAGTTTTTTGTTATCGAGATTCAACAAAGCCGCCTCAACACCCTTCAGGTTTTTAACGGCTGTTTCTATTCGGTCTTTACACATCTCACAAATCGCAGAAGTAGTGATCGTCACCTTTTCAGACGCCGGTTTGGCCATGAAACTCAGTGCAAGACTTAACGCAGCAATCAAGATAACTGCCTGCAACAAAGATCGAAAGATGGTTTTCATAACAACTGAATTTTATTTTGCAAATTATTGATTAAACGCCTTTAAGAATGTTAACGGATATTAAGCGGGAAAGTTTTTTCATTTTTTTAGAAAGCCTTCAGGCTTTGGCCGGGCCATGAAATGCCCGGTCAAACAATTACGGTGTTGTGCTATTAAAACTCGACGCAATTATTTGATGCAAATCCCACCAAGAGCTGAAGCTTACATGTTTTTACCTCAGAACCAAAATCTCTTTGTGTTCGCTGTGTATTCTTTGTGGTTAGCTCTAAAATAAATGAACCACAAAGGGCACAAAGTTTTTTTCACAAAGAGCACAAAGAAACCCTATTACAATTCCTCTTTCTTCTAAAAACCAAAAGTCGCGTGCGCTCTGTGGGTTAAAGCGAACGCTCCGGCTGCATCAATTAGAGCTTTCCCTCTTTGTGTTTGCT
>CAZUHX010000022.1:12491-24211 GCA_964620795.1 uncultured Chitinophagaceae bacterium | reverse complement strand
CGATGGCGGAGCCATCTCTGCCTCATAAAGCCTTCGCCTTATGGCTTTGTCCCAGCTATTCACATCCTGCTCCTTCATATTTATGCCGATTTAATATCTTTCTGTTTAGACTCTCTTCTTTCCATCTGCTCCTGCAGCAGATATCTTGCACGAGCCAGCTGCGATTTAGACGTTCCCTCCGTGATACCGAGCATCTCTGCGATCTCCTTGTGAGAGTATCCTTCAACCACATATAGATTAAAGACGGTACGGTATCCGGATGCCAAACGAGCCACCATTGCCATCACATCTTCCGCCTTCAAACTTTCTAATGCCGATATATCTGCAGCTTGCAGCTGTGGCAAATGATGATCTGAAACGGCATAGAGATTTGATTTTTTTCGGTAGTACTCAATGGCCGTATTCACAAAAATCCGGCGAATCCAGCCCTCAAACGAGCCGTCTCCCCGGTACTTTCCAAGATAACGGTAAACACGCATAAAACCTTCCTGCAACAAATCTTCTGCATCATTCTGGTTTCCTGCATAGCGATAGCAAACCGCATACATCTTGGGAGAAAATCTCAAGTACAATTCCTCCTGACACCTGCGGTCGGCGGAAAGACAGCCTTCAATTAATTCCTTTTCACCCATGAGAATCTCTGTTTAAAGATAAACAAGTAACGCTCAGGGTTGCATTTCATTGAGTTTTTTCAAAAAATCTTCGAAAGCCTTTCTGCGATGGCTGAAGCTGTTTTTGAGTTCCGCATCCATTTCTGCAAAACTCAGTTCCGATCCTGCCGGGATAAAAACAGGGTCATATCCAAACCCTTCAATACCGCGAACTTCTGTACTGATCCTGCCCTCACAAAAACCTTCAGCGTAAGCACAGTCACCTCCCGGCAAGGAAAAACAAATCACTGTTCTGAAACGCGCAGTCCGGTTACTCTCAAGTTTAAGGGCATCCAGCAACTTAAGATAATGGGCATCTGCCGGGGCATTTTCACCCGCATAAACCGCGGTATGCACCCCAGGCGCTCCGCCAAGGGCATCCACTTCCAGGCCGGTATCTTCTGAAAACACAGGAACAGAAACGGCACCGGCTGCTGCTTTCCACTTGATCAATGCATTTTCCCTGAGGGTATCTCCGCTTTCCGCCGGAACATGATTAATTCCAAAATCACGCAACGACCTGAGCAGCCAGCTCTTCGGAAAAAAACTCTGCACTTCTCTCAGCTTATGCCCGTTATGGGTAGCAAACAACCATTCCATGTTTCATGATTTCAGAGCCTCCAGTGCAGGCTGAAGAATCTGCTTTTCGCGATTTTTATTTTCTGAAAGATCCAGTAAGCTGCAGGCCCTCAATAGCTTAAGATGCTGAAAGTGTACACAGCTGAACGCCGGAAGAAGCAGACCGGGAGCAAGAAAATCAGCTGATACGCCAAAAAGTAAAACTCTGGAGATTCCCGGAAACTTTCGGAGGTCCGAGAGCGAAAAAGGAAGGAGGGACAAATTGATTATTGCAGCCTCATCTTTCCATCCCAGGTAAGCCAATATGCGCAATAACTGCTGCTCTTCTGCCGGAAGACTTTCTGCCGAAACCGGCATAAATCCGGCAATGGCTGTCTTTCCCTTGCCTATTTGATCCCAGTGGGGATGGGTCTGATGCAGCATGTAAATTTCACGGGCTTGCCAGTTTTCCACTTTGATTACACAATTTAGACTGCAAGATGAGAAGGATTCCGCCCTCCCGCAAATCCGTGGCAAATAATTCTAAATTTGCGGTGATACTGTATCCAAAATCTACCGTCCATGGCCTATCCCATTCATATCAACCGCAGCCCAGAGAGCAAGATCGGGGAAGTTGACTTCAGCGACCTTCCTTTCGGACGGCATTTTACAGATCATTTGTTTATAGCAGATTTTGCCAACGGGCATTGGGGTGAGGGTCATATCGTACCATTCCAGGACTTCAGTCTGCATCCGGCCACCTCAGCTCTTCACTACGGCCAGGCCATTTTTGAAGGCCTTAAAGCCCAACGCAGCCCCTCGGGAGAAATTTTACTGTTCAGACCCGAAATGAACCACAAGCGCATCAATGTTTCTGCGGAAAGGATGGCCATGCCGGCAATTCCTGAAGAAATGTTTTTCGATGCGATAGATCAGCTCATCGGCATCGACCATGCCTGGGTGCCTTCTGATCCAGGCTCCAGCCTTTACATCAGACCTTTCATGTTTGCCACCGAGCAGCATGTGGGCATCAAAGTGGCCGAACACTATCGCTTCTCTATCTTTTGCTGCCCTGTAGGCAAGTACTACAGCAAGCCGGTTAAAGTGTACATCCACGACGAGTACGTGAGAGCCTTCCCGGGCGGAACAGGATTTGCCAAAGCCGCCGGCAATTATGGCGCGGCGCTTATGCCTGCCCGGCAGATTCAGGCACTTGGCTACGATCAAATCCTCTGGCTCGATGGAATTCATCATAAATACCTTCAGGAAATAGGTACCATGAATGTCTTTCTGGTCATTGGAGATACGCTCCTTACGCCGCCCCTCAATGAAGGAACCATTTTGAACGGGGTAACCCGCGACAGTGTGCTGCATCTTGCCTTCGAAGCCGGTATCAAAACCGAAGTGCGTGATATTTCGGTTGATGAAATGCTCAGCGCCTGGCAGGCGGGAACACTGCGCGAAGCCTTTGGAGCCGGGACAGCCGCAGGCGTTGCTCCCATTGGAGAAATCTTCTACAAAGGCCATCAAATCATATTGCCCGAGCCCGCAGAAGGCAGCATCAGTTTCAGGCTGAAAAATAAAATCCAAAACTTGAAAGCAGGGCTGGAAAGTGATGTTTATGGCTGGATGCGCAAGATCGCTCCCCTGCATTGATTCTGAAAGTATTTCCGGTAATACATATTGTTTAAGAAGATCAGGCTGTGGCCCTCCGGGCACGGGCTGTGCAGGGCTTCGCTACCGCTTCGGCCGCGGCATAATTACGCTTGCCCCGCTTAAGATACTAGACTGGCCGCGGCTGGTTTCACCACCCTTTCCATCCCTCACAGATCAATGAGCTCAGGATAATGCGAGCTTCTGTTTTATTACATACAACAGCATGCTGAACTTATGGCTACCTTCGGCAATCTGAACGCATTGATACCAAAAGCAAAGATCAAATCATACTTCAGCCAAAATCTCCATGGAAGACATCCAAACTTCGGAACAGACGCAAAACTTTCCGGAACCTGAACTCCCCTTCAAGCCGGGGCCCGAGCAAATCCGCATCTTCCGGAAGTTGATTGAGTTTTGCAGAAGTGAACATCCCGCTCAAGTATTCATACTCACCGGTCAGGCGGGAACAGGAAAAACAAGCCTTATTCCCGCCCTCATTCATCAGCTGCAAAAAGAAAAAACTGCAATAGAACTATGTGCACCAACCGGCAGAGCAGCTCAAATCATCGGTGGGAAGTGCGCCTTGCCCGGAAACACGATCCACAGCTTGATCTATCAGCCTGAACTGGACAGAGAATCCATGCTCATCCGCCTTAAACTCAAAACACAGAACGCCGAAACAGCCCGGGTTTTCATCGTCGACGAATCATCTATGATCGGCACCCTGCCTCCTCAACAAAGCCTGTTTTCCTCAGAAAACGATTTGTTGTCTGATCTCATTACTTACATAAAAAGCGGCCATCCCGGCAACAAACTCATACTGCTGGGAGATCCCTATCAATTGCCGCCTGTGGGTCAGGAACAATCCAATGCCCTCTCTCCCGACTTTCTGAGAGAACAACATCAGCTCATAGTAAGCTTCGAAGAACTAAAACAGATATACAGACATGCAGAAAAATCACCTATTCTGGATTATGCTACCAGCCTGAGGGAAGCCATTCAACAAAACGGAATTCCCGGCAGACCACCCTTCCTTCTCCATGGAAACAGCTATGCCTTTTATCGTCATTATACAGATACTTTGCATTCCATGGGTCCGGAAGCTGCCACTGTGATTGCCGCAGGAAATCGTTCTGTGAACATAGGCAACCGGGAGGTGAGGAAAATGTTTTGGGGCAGAAGTTCTCAGGATGATCCTCTGCCCGGTGAACTGGTTTTGGTAAACCGCAACTGGTTCAACCATCTGTTTCCGGTAGCCAATGGTACCCTCGGCACCATCCGCAAACTGCGATTGAATAAAATGAAACAACGCGCAGGACTGAACTTTATTCCTGCAGAAATTGAATTTAAAACAGGCAATCGCTCTCAGGTACTGGATGTTCTGCTCCTTCGGGAGTCCTTTTATTCAGAAAGAGGTGAGATAGGAGCCGATGCTGAAGCTCGCCTTCTTAAAACAGCTTTGCAATACAATAAAAAGTTTAAGGAAAGCGGTAATATGATGGATGATCCTTTTCTGAGCGCCATGCGCTTGCGTTTCGGCTATGCGCTAACCTGCCACAAAGCTCAGGGTGGTGAGTGGAAAAGGGTATTTCTCAACCCATACTACCGAGAAGACAAGCTCCGCTGGTTATATACTGCCGTTACCCGCGCTTCATCAGAGATTCACAGCCACCACCTCCGTCAAACATCCGCTGAATCGAGCCCGGGCAATACTTGGAAAACCGGGCGCGTGATTCATTAATCGCTAATCTTAAACTTTGCATGAACTCCCGATTCATTCAGGCCGGCGCTCTCCGGCTCCATTACATAGAAGCCGGAAATGGGCCATTGCTGATACTTCTTCACGGATTCCCTGAATTCTGGTACAGCTGGAGATATCAGATTGATGTGCTCGCCCGGCATTTCAGGGTAATTGTACCGGACATGCGCGGCTACAATCTGAGCGATAAACCGAAAAGAATTGAAGACTACCAAATGGAGTTTCTTGCGGCAGACATCGCAGGTCTGATCGATGCTTTAGGAGAAAAACAAGCTTGTTTGGCCGGACACGACTGGGGTGCGGCAGTGGCCTGGGCCACTGCCGCCCTTTATCCCAAGCATGTTCGAAAGCTGGCCATCCTCAATGTGCCCCACCCTGCCGAAATGGAACGCGCTTTTAAAAGTCTGAATCTCCGGCAATGGCTGCGCAGCTGGTACATATTCTTTTTTCAAATCCCGATGATTCCCGAACGCATCGTTGGTACGCGCCGTTTCTTCCTTAATGCCATCCGATCATTCAGAACCATGGGAGACCCGCCCACCCCTTCCGAATTGGAATTTTACATAAAAGCCTATGCTATACCGGGCACTGCAAAATCAGCCATTGCTTACTATCGTGCGGCCTTCCGAAATATCTTTGCATCTAGAGATCCATTGCCTCTGATATCCTGCCCGGTGCTCATGCTTTGGGGCGTTCTCGATAAAGCGCTTGGAAAAGAGCTCACTTTCAACACCGCTGCACATTGTTCCGGTCCTTGTGAAGTGATCTATCATGAAAACGCCGGACATTTCGTACATCATGATGACCCCGCCTGGGTCAACAAACAACTGCTTGATTTTTTCAATGAAACGGTTGGTGTTTAAATGCATACCCTGAACTGCACAGGATCAATAAATAAACAACGGCCGCCCTCCGGGCGGCCGTTGCTGTATCACTGCTGCTGAACTAAGATTAAAACACTCCCGACTTCAAATTCACCTCAGCCTTTCCAATCAAATATCCCTTCTGATATACTTCCGCTTTATAAGTACCCTCTTCCGTAAAATTGTAATTCCAATACACCGAAACTTTCTTGCTGTTCTGATTCCAGTCGATCTCTGCCTTCTTGGTGTAAGAAACAGAACCGCCCTCAGCCAACTGCAGTGTGCCCGAACCCTGATCTTTTACCGAAATCGTCTCCCCCTTCGGACTGATAATACGTACATAAAGGCTCACCGGACCAGGCTCAAGCACTTTGTTGTCTCCGGTCTCAAAACTAACGCGCAATGCCGTTATCTTCTTGATGTTTGTGCTCACCACTTCCTTGCCCGATCCGCGGGTTCTGATCCCACTCAAACTCAAATTCACCGTCTTCAATAAAGAACCAAGCTCTACTTTCTTAGACAACTGCACCTTATCCTGACTCAGCTGAGCCGTGGTGGCCTTCTCCTGATCAAGAGCCTGACCCAGCTCCTGATTCTGCGACTGCAGCTTATCTGCTACACGCTGAAGCGAATCAATTCTGAGAAGAAAATTCCTGTTTTCACTTTGCAGCTGGGCAATCAGCTGACGGGCTTTGGCCAGTTCCGAAGCACTCATTTTGCCCTTGGCTATCAAACGCTCAATCTCTTTCTGAAACTTGGCGATTTCATCCTGACGCTGAGTAAGCGTACTGTCAAGCGCTGCATTTTGTCCCTTCATGGACTCAAGGTCGATCCTGGTATTTTCAAGATCCTCACTCACCGCTTTGTATTGATTGGAAATCTCGGTTTTCTCTGTTTCAAGATTATTGTTGGTGCTGTTCTGCCGGTAGAGGAAATAGCCTGCCACCACATTAATAAGAAGCAGCACAATGATAAATGCTATCAATAGGCGCCGGCTGTTGTTCTGTTGCTTGTTTTCCATAGAACTCGTGAGAATTTAATTGTTCAAAAGTATGAAAGCCCGGATAGCAGACTTTTGTTCTTTTGAAGCATCAACGGTTGAAAAGGACTTTAGTATATACTTTCTTATACATAAGTCTCTGAATCAGACTTTTTTAAAATCCTTTAAGATTTTGTGAAAGCTGCTATATCCTGCATGATCTGATGAGCAATGTGATCTGCTGTGGTCTGTGAGTGACTTTCTGCATAGATCCGGACTATGGGTTCTGTATTAGATCTTCTCAGATGTACCCAGTCTTTATCAAACTCTATTTTCAATCCATCTTGAGTATTCTGCGGCTGACGACTGTACTTTGCCGCAACTTTGGCAAGAATGCCTTCAACATCCGTTCCGGCCTCCAGTTCCGCCTTTTTCTTGCTCATCACATACCTGGGATAAGTTGCCAAAAGCTGAGTTGCACTTTTGCCTGAAAGAGCCAGCCAGCTTAAAAAAAGCGCTATACCCGCGAGAGCATCTCTGCCGTAATGAAGATCAGGCACAATAATTCCTCCGTTGCCTTCCCCTCCGATTACGGCCTCCTCCTCTTTCATTTTTTGAACCACATTCACCTCCCCAACAGCGGAAGCAAAATAATCAAGCCCGTGTCTTAAGGCCACATCCTTCAAGGCACGGGTAGAAGAAAGATTAGAAACTGCAGAGCCCTTTCTGTGCTGCAGCACATAATCTGCCACGGCCACAAGTGTATATTCCTCGCCAAACATAGAGCCATCTTCGCAAACCAGCGCAAGTCGGTCTACATCCGGATCAACAGAAATTCCCAAATCACAGGAATTCTTTTTCACGGCTGTAGAAAGATCAAATAAATGTTCCGGCAATGGCTCGGGATTATGAGGAAACAGACCGTTGGGTTCACAATACAGTAATGTCTGATTTTCTACACCCAGTTTTTTCAAAAGAAGCGGCACCGCAATACCGCCCACGGAATTCACCGCATCTACCGCCACCTTAAAACCTCTTGCGCGGATCGCATCAACATTCACCAGCGGATGGGCCAGAATCATTTCAATGTGCTTCTCAAGATAGCCGTCTGCCTGCACTACTCTGCCAAGCTTGTCAACCTCTGCAAAATGTATCTCCCCCGTTTCTGCTATTCTAAGCAGCTCGGCACCATCCTCTGCAGAAATGAACTCACCTTTCTCATTCAATAGCTTCAGTGCATTCCATTGCTTCGGATTGTGTGATGCAGTGAGAATAACTCCACAACCCGCGGCTTCCATAGGCACGGCAATCTCAACTGTCGGAGTGGTGGAAAGTCCCAAATCAATCACTTCAAAACCAAGCCCTACCAAAGTTTGAGCAACCAGTTGGCTCACCATCGGACCCGAAATTCTGGCATCTCTGCCAATCACAGCCTTGCGGGGCCGTCCACTTTTTATAACCCATTGGCCGAAAGCAGCCGTAAAGCGCACCACATCTATGGGACTTAAATTTTGATCGGGCACACCACCTATGGTTCCGCGAATGCCGGATATGGACTTAATGAGAGACAATTTCAGTAATTTTAGCGGCCAAAATTAGAAATTCCCCCCAAGCACCCAAGCGGCATTTATCCGCCCACTCATCATGAAAGAACATTGGTTTGAATCCTGGTTCGACAGCCCCTGGTACCCCCTGCTGTACGATCACCGCTCTGAAGAAGAAGCAGCATTGTTGATCAACAGCCTGCTTCCTCTGCTTGGGCTCAGCAAAGGAAGTCTGTGCCTGGATGCCGGATGCGGCTCCGGCCGGCACGCAGGAGTTCTTGCTGATCATGAATTAAAAGTCACAGGTATTGACCTTAGTGCGGAAAGCATCCGGCGTGCCTCAGAAAAATATGGACAGAAAGCAGAATTTCAAGTCTGGGATATGCGTAAACCCTTTCGCCCCGCTCATTTCGATGCCATTTTCAATCTGTTTTCAAGTTTCGGCTATTTCAGAAGTGAAGAGGAAAATCAAAACATGCTGTTTACGCTTTCACAAAACTTGAAACCGGCCGGAGTTTTTGTAATGGATTATCTCAATGCCGGCTTTGTTGTAGCCGGACTCAAATCCCGTGAACTTATTGACAAAAACGGAATCCAGTTTCATATTCGCCGCCGGCTAGAAGACGGCGCTGTAATCAAAACCATTTCTTTTCTGGCCGATGGAACAAATCACGAATTCGAGGAATATGTAAAACTCTATCACCGGGCCAAAGTAACTGAAATGCTGGCCGAGTGCGGGCTTGAAGTTTCTGAATGTTTCGGCGATTACAGGCTCTCTCCCTTTCATCCCATCAAAAGCCCTCGTCTGCTGCTGATTTGCCGCAAAACATCATGATCGAATTTCTGCAACAAATCGACAACAGCCTGCTTGCCTTGATCAATCCGGGATTGGCCTCTCCCATGCTGGATACCATCTGCCCCATGCTGAGGGAAAAGTCATTCTGGATACCGGTATATGCTCTGCTCAGCGCATTCCTGCTGATGCGGTATGAAAAAAATGCATTCTGGATCCTGCTCGCCATTGGCCTGGTCATACTGGGTGCAGACCAGTTTACCTCTTCCATACTGAAACCACTGTGCGCGAGACCCAGACCTTGTCACGAACCAAGTTTAATGGCTCTTAGAAAAATTGTTCCTTGCGGCGGGCCTTACGGTTTTGCATCCAGTCATGCAGCCAATCACTTCGGGCTTTCCTGTTTTCTGTTTTTGCTCTGGAACCGAAATATCGCGGCAGGGATCCTTCTTTATTTCTGGGCAGCATCCGTTGGCTTTGCTCAGATTTACTGCGGGGTGCACTATCCAGGCGATGTTCTGGCTGGAGCATTAATCGGAATTTTGTGGGCCATGCTCATCCACCGTGGCTTCCGCAGCTTTGTTTTATACAAGCAAAAACCCAAAGAGCATACATCTGAAACAATGTAAGCGTTTTGAAGAATGAATCAAGTTCAGGGCGCCCCGCAGCCCGCAATCCCCTTCTAGCAGATCAAAAAACCAAAACAGCAGGGCTGCGGCCGGGTATTCCGCTCATAGTCCTCGCCCCGCAAGATCCGGCTTGCCTGTGAAAAGTAGTTTAGATCCGGGGCTCCGGGCTAACCGCTTCATCCCCTGGCGCAGACATAAGTTGTCTGGATAAATACTTCAAATCAGGGTTTCATCCCCGTTTTTTGCGATTTTACCTTCAGTTTACAGAATTGTGCAAAAGCCAATGCTAAAAGAGATCAGATTCTATATCTTTGACCATTCAATCTTAACGCAAGTATACCATGAAAAAACAGGTACTCCTTCTTGCCGCGGCAGCTCTGGTTCAGATGTCGGTTGCTCAACAGCGCAACGACAAGACTCCGGCCCGGTATGACCTCAGCAAACACTACCGCATGGCCAGTGAGTCTGCGGTAGGGCACGGCTCTCCCCGCACAGGGATGCAAACAGGCCGTCCAATTTCAGTTCCCGGAGCCGGAGGCTCAAGGGCCGTAAACTCAACTCCCATCGGTAAAGCGGGCAACCTCTTCACCGCCCTGGAATCCGGTTGTAATCAGATGTATACCATCGATTCACTCGGTGTAGTGGCATTTATTCACCGCTACGACGCATCCCTTTCAGTGGCAACCAATATCGGTCAGTACAGCTACGATATTTCTCGTGATCGCGGTCAAACCTGGACTTCCAATATCGGTCCGTTTACCGTCATTCCCGACAATATTGCCGTTGGTGGACGTTATCCCCAGGCAGCTCTTCATAATCCAAGCGGATCCGGTAATGCTGACTCAGCATATCTGGTATACTCCGGTGCATGGATCGACTACTCGGCCGGAGCCAGTTCCGGACCTGATGCATGGGAAGGTCAGCTCCGCGGTGTACTCCAGCTCTCCGGTGATCCCGGTACTATCACCGAAAACAATGCTACGATCAACAACGGAAACGTCAATATCGCAGCCTCGTTTACCACAGGAGCAGCCGGAGAATTCTGGAATATCGACAGAAATTACGTAGTTACCTCTCTGGGTGGCGGTGGAAACAGACTTGCCACAGAAGGCTTTGTAGTGATGAAAGGGGTTTGGAACAATACCACCAAAAATGTTGACTGGACCAGCCAGGTGCTGAACGCCAACTTCCTGCTCAATCTTTCAGGAACAGACAGCTTCTCGGTAGTCACCTCTTTCCGCATCGGGTTTGACCCCACAGGACAGAACGGTTGGATTTTTGGAACCGGTGACCTCAGCGACGATGGCGAATTTGTTTACAGTCCTTTCTACTACCGCACAACCAACGGCGGAGCCAGCTGGCAGGGACCATTCCAGATTGACCTTAAAGGCATTGAAGCGGTTATGTTTCACTTACCTAAGGAATTTTCCAATGGAGATCCTACTTCCGGTCTTCCTACCACAGTTGGCGATATTGACCTGATTGTAGATGCCAACGGAAAACCTCATGTAATGATGCTCGTCGCCAATGGCAACAATGATATGTCTGATCCTGCAAATGCCTACACATTCTTCCCCGGCGCAGGAATGCATATGTATGATCTGACCTGGGATCCCAACGCGCTCACAGGTTGTGAATTCAAAGCCAATCTGCTCAGCACCGTAAATACCTACGGCGCAGAATATTCCAACTCCGATAATCAAGGACTTACTGAAGCGAACAGGCCTCAAATGTCTTCAAGCCCGGACAGAACCAAGCTCTTTTTCCTCTGGAACGATACCGACGCAAGTGTACTTACCACCACAACCGACAACTTTGCGCCTAACCTCCTTGGTGTTGGCTACGACCTTACCAATAATCTTTACACCAATGTAAAGAACTTCACAGAAGGTGATGCTCTTTGGGGTGGAGAAACTGCCAACAGCGCAGCCGGAACCTACCTCGGAGCCATGTATCCTATTGTTTCGCCCAATTGCTTTGTAAACGGCTCAACCTACAATGTTCCGGTTGTTCTCACACAAATCGATTACAATCTTGTTCCTTCTCCGGGAATTCTTCCCGATGCCGGCAACCCTTGCCAGTTCTATTACATCAGCAACATCAACTTCACGGCATCTGAGTTCAATGTATCCAGAGGCGACGTATACCCTCCCACCATCAGCCTGAACGGCGCAGACACCATCATTATTCAGGTTAACAACCAGTACAATGATCCGGGAGCCTCTGCCTTCGACTGCACCGACGGAGACCTTACTGCCAACATTCAGGTTCAGGGTTCAGTTACAGTTA
>CAZUHX010000022.1:11432-12481 GCA_964620795.1 uncultured Chitinophagaceae bacterium | reverse complement strand
ATACCCCCGGTGTTTACACTGTTTCCTACATCTGCACAGATGCAGCCGGCAACAGCGATACCACCAGCCGCACAGTGATTGTAGGTGCTGCTCCTACTGCAAACTTCACCTACACTGCAGTTCTTCCTTATCGCTACAATTTCGTTGATCAGAGCGTAATGTTTCCCGCAGGTACACGTCAGTGGGCTTTTGGAGACGGTTCCGGCTCAGTGGCTCCCAATCCAACAAAAACATTTGCCAGCAATGGGACTTATAATGTTTGTCTCACTGTAACCAATCAGTTTGGTTCTGATCAGAAGTGTGAGTCTGTAACCGCAACACAGGTTGGCATCAATGACCCAGGTCTTTCCAGACTTATCAATGTTTACCCGAATCCGGCAAAAGACGTTCTCAATATTGAATTCAGCGGAGTTAAAGGTAAAATCAGCATCCAGCTTGTAAACATGCTTGGTTCTGTAGTACGTCAGACCTCCATTGAAGATGCTTCTGCACAAAACATTCAGGCTATTTCTTTAGCTGATTTGCAGTCAGGCGTTTACTTTGTTCGTATTTCAGACAGCAAGTCAACTGCAATAAAGCCAATCAGTATCAACAAATAATTTTCCATTTCATTAGATTGAAACGCCGCCCCGCAAAGGGCGGCGTTTTTTTTTATGATTTATCTCACATACTTCATACTCAGCCTATCTTTGCAATATGATTTTACCGATTGTTGCTTTTGGAGATCCGGTGCTCAGAAAAGTAGGCCGAAATGTAAATCCGGGTGAGCCGGGCCTGAATCAGCTGATCGATGATATGTGGGAAACCATGCAAAAGGCCAGAGGTGTAGGACTTGCCGCACCCCAAATCAATCAATCCATCAGGCTGTTTGTCATAGACAGCACATTGATGTATGATGAAGGTGAGGAGCACAAGGGAATTCGACAGGTGTTTATCAATGCAGAGATTCTTGAAGAATGGGGAGATGAATGGGCTTACGAAGAAGGTTGTTTAAGTATCCCGGGGATACGTGCAGACGTGAGAAGACCGGCTCATTTGCTCATACGCTA
>CAZUHX010000022.1:7828-11422 GCA_964620795.1 uncultured Chitinophagaceae bacterium | reverse complement strand
GAGTGATTCAACATGAATATGATCACATTGAAGGAATTCTGTTTACCGACCATCTCAAGCCTTTGAAAAGAACTTTACTGAAGGGCAAACTCGAAGACATCAGCAAAGGGAAAACCTCTGCCTCTTATAAAATGCGCTTCCCAAAAGCCGGCTGATCTTTTCCGGAGTAAATCCACCGGCCATGTGGAAATCGTCAGGAAGCCGGCCAATACCAAATTGGTTATTTTAGATATTCAAGTAATCTCATCCATTTATGCCATCGTTCGTCCATTTACACAGCCATACACAATTCTCCTTACTCGACGGAGCTGCAAGCATTGAAAAAATGTATAAGAAAGCCGTTGCCGACGGCATGAAAGGATTGGCCATAACCGATCACGGAAATATGTTCGGCGTCTTTCAATTTGTAGCTGAAGCCGCCAAATACAATAAACCCGGGCAAACAGAAGTTATCAAGCCAATTGTCGGTTGTGAGTTTTATCTGGTAGAAGATCGATTTCAAAAATCATTTACGAAAGAACATCGTGACAAACGTTATCATCAGCTGATGCTGGCCAAAAACGCTGAAGGATATAAAAACCTGAGCAGACTATGCTCCCTTGGCTACATTGACGGGCTCTATGGCAAATATCCACGTATAGATAAAAAACTAATTGAACAGCATAAAGAAGGACTCATCGCCACCACTTGTTGTCTGGGTGCCGAAATACCTCAGGCCATTATGAACAAGGGAGAAGAGGCTGCAAGGCCTTTATTCGAGTGGTGGCTGGAAAGATTTGGTGAAGATTACTATGTTGAACTACAACGACATCATCTACCTGAGCAGGAAAGAGTGAATGAAGTGCTGATCAGATTTGCAGAGGAATACAATGTGAAGATGATCGCAACCAACGATTCGCATTATGTTGATCAATCTGATTTTAATGCACACGATATCCTTTTATGTATCAACACGGGACAACTTCAAAAAACACCAGCAAGCAGAGAATTTGGCGATGAAGAAATGGGAGAAAAAGGAAAACGATTTGCTTTCGCAAACGATCAGTTCTTTTTCAAATCTACAGCAGAGATGAATGAACTTTTTAAAGATATTCCCGAAGCAATAGACAACACAAACGAAGTTCTTGGCAAAATTGAAAGTCTCAAACTTAAAACAGATATTCTTTTACCTAATTTTAAAATTCCAGATACGTTTTCTGATCAGGATGCTTTTCTCGAGCATATTACCTTTGAGGGCGCGCGAAAACGCTATCAGGAGATAACTCCTGAAATTGAGGAACGTCTGCGCTTTGAATTGAACACCATTAAAATCATGGGATTTGCCGGCTACTTCCTTATCGTAGGAGACTTTATCCAGGCAGGTCGGGATATGGGAGTAATGGTTGGCCCGGGTCGAGGCAGCGCAGCAGGATCTGCTGTAGCTTACTGTATCGGAATCACGAATATAGATCCGATCAAATATAATCTCCTGTTTGAACGATTCTTGAACCCCGAAAGAAAGTCGATGCCGGATATTGATACCGACTTTGATGACAGGGGAAGAGAGAAAGTGATTGATTATGTGGCACAGAAATATGGTCGGGAGCAGGTAGCCCAGATAGTAACCTACGGTACCATGGCAGCAAAAATGAGCATTAAAGATGTTGCTCGTGTGCTCGACCTTCCCCTCGAACGATCTAATGCACTAGCCAAACTGGTTCCGGAAAAGCCCAATATCAAACTCGGACGGGTATTGCACGCACCCCTCACAGGATCTGATCAGGCTCTAAGTATGAAGGAAGGCTTGGGCAAGGACATGCTTGATCAGGTAGAAACCATCAGAAAGCAATATGAGTCTGATTCGCTGGAGTCAAAAGTTTTGCACGAAGCTGAATTGCTGGAAGGTTCGGTGAGAAATACGGGCATTCACGCTGCGGGCATCATCATTGCACCCAAAAATCTGATGGATATTTTACCGGTGTTTACCGCAAAAGATTCCCCATTTTACATCACCCAGTTTGAGGGAAAAGTGATCGAGGATGCAGGGGTTATCAAAATGGATTTCCTTGGACTCAAAAACCTGACAATAATCAAAGATGCTCTTGAGCTGATTGAGGAAAACCACGGCATCAAAATTGACATTGACAGCATACCTCTCAATGATTCCAAAACTTATGAATTGTACCAAAAAGGGGATACTGCAGGAACATTCCAGTTTGAATCGCCCGGTATGCAGAAGTATCTGAGAGCATTGAAACCCGACCAGTTCGAAGACCTGATTGCCATGAATGCCCTATACCGGCCCGGCCCCATGGAATTTATTGATGACTACATTGCGAGGAAACATGGAAAGCAGGCCGTTACATATGCTATTCCCGAAATGGAAACCATCCTGAAGGAAACTTTTGGTATTACAGTTTATCAGGAACAGGTCATGTTACTTTCTCAGATCATTGCCGGATTCAGCAAAGGAGAAGCTGATGGTCTGCGCAAAGCCATGGGTAAAAAACAAAGAGACACCATTGAGAAAATGAAAGCGCGTTTCATTGAAGGAGGTACGGCCAAAGGCCATGATGCTGTAGTACTCGAAAAAGTTTACAAAACATGGGAGCAGTTCGGTGAATACGCCTTCAATAAATCACATTCCACCTGCTACGCTTTTGTAGCTTATCAAACAGCATGGTTGAAAGCAAACTATCCTGCCGAATACATGGCAGCACTGCTTTCCAATCAAAACAACATCAGCAGTGTATCCGACTACATGGCTGAATCTATCAGAATGGGTATTCCGGTGAAAGGTCCGGATGTGAATGAGAGTGCCCTCAGATTTTCTGTCAATAAAAAGGGTGAAATCCGTTTTGCCCTCAGCGCACTAAAAGGTGTTGGAGAAGCAGCTGTTGAAGAAATTGTAAGAGAGAGAAAAAACGGAACATATAAAAACATATTTGATTTTTCTGCAAGAATAAATTTGCGAACCGTTAATAAAAAATGTTTTGAATCACTTGCCCTTGCTGGTGCTTTCGACTGCTTTTCAAATACCCGCTCACAGTTCTTTGCTCCCGGTAAAGACAAACTCAGCCTGATTGATAAAGCCATACGATACGGTATGCAAGAACAAGCCGGAAAGAACAGTATGCAACAATCTCTGTTCGGAGGAGGAAGTTTTGGGGAATCGGTTTATCCGGAAGTTGCAGCTGTAGAAGAATGGCCGCTCCCGGAAAAACTGAGAAAAGAAAAAGAAGTTGTAGGGCTATACCTGAGTGCTCACCCTCTGGATGACTATCAATTGGAGATCAGACAGTTTTGCAATACCAACATTTCAGAAATGGAAGAGATTAAAAACAAAGAACTTCGTTTTGTTGCCATGGTCTCTTCAACCTTTACCAAGACTGCCAAGAATGGCAATCCTTATGCTACTTTTATTTTAGAGGATCATGAGGGATCCCGGGAGTTTACACTATTCGGTAAAGATTATCTCCGGTTCCGAACCTACATAGAAACACAAGGCACCATGCTATATCTTGTCGGGCAGTATGGTCAGTGGAAAAAAGATGGTCAACAAGATGCCAAATGGTATTTTAATTTCTCTAAAATGGAATTACTTAGTGAGTTGCG
>CAZUHX010000022.1:0-7818 GCA_964620795.1 uncultured Chitinophagaceae bacterium | reverse complement strand
GGAAGTTCGCCTTCTGCGCCGCGACCGTCGCGGAAAATGTAACGATTACGCTCTACGCTCCTCAGATTAGCAGGCAATTCGTAGATGAAATCAAACAACTCTGCAGATTGCATCCGGGAGAGATTCCGCTTTTGTTTCGCCTGATCTGGCCGGAAAACAATATAAACCTTCGTCTGCAGTCTGATGTTAGAATCCAACTATCTGCCGAAATGCTGAGGAACTTTTCTATTAATTTCCCTGATGTCAGATTCAGCCTCGACAATTAAATTTTTGCTGATCCTGCTTGGATTGTTTGTGTTCCTTCGTACACAAGCTCAAAACTTTTTCCCGATACCGGAGCAATCGGGATTTTGGTATAAACAGCGCAGCACCCCCAATGGCAATTGTTTTACGGATATTTTTCACATTTCAGACGACAGCCTGATCAGAGGAAAAAAATATCAAAAACTCTATGTCGACAGAAGTGGGACCAATGTTGTGTTCGATTCGGTTGATGCCGAGTTTCTTTGTTTTGTCCGGAATGATGGAGCACGAAGGTTGCAAATAACTTTTGCCAACGACTTTGCAGACAGATTGCATTTTGATTTTAACCTGCAGCAGGGAGACTCTGCTATCATTTATCCATTCTCAACAGTTCCATATAAAATCCGCATTGTAAGTATTGATACAGTTGCAATTCAAAATGAGCCAAGGCGAAGATGGACAGTTGATGGCGAATATCCGTCAGAATGGATTGAAGGCATCGGCTGCATGAATGGCTGGTTTAGCCCTCCCTCTGTTACCGGATTTGCAGAAAGCCACATACAATGCTTCTATCTAAATGACAGTCTTGTATATCAGCGAAATACCAATCCCTGCGTTTGTCTGAATACATCTGCTTTGGTAGCAATAACTGACGAAGCCTGGACTCAGCAAGGAAGAAGCTTTACTATTCATTCTGCCCTGATCAACTCATGCACAATATCTGATCTTTCCGGAAGAGTGATTTTTGAAACCCAAGAGAAAAAGTTTACACTTCCTGAATGGATGTATTCCGGTATCTATCTTCTTAGTATAGGTCAAAACCGGCTGAATAAAATTTATCTGCCTTAGCGACATTGTCTGTAGCACTCTGCCATAAGTATACCGGCAGCAACCCCTGCATTAAGCGACTCGGTATTTTTACCTCCGGGAATTCGGACACCTTTGAAATCACTGATTCTGAAAGATTCTGAAACACCATGACTTTCACTTCCGATCAACAAAATCCCGCCGGCAGACAAATCTGATTGAAACAAATCAGCCCCCTGAAGAACAGCTGCATAAACCGGCATATGACGGCTGCATTCAACAACAAATTCAGCAGACACTTGAAGTGATGGTTGCCTGAACAACGAACCCATAGACGCTGCTACAGTTTTGGGATTATACCTTTCGGCGCAGCCGGGCAGTAACCAAACCTGATGAACTCCAAACCATTCTGCAGACCGTAGAATGGTTCCAAGGTTCCCGGGATCTGAAATCTGATCGAGGACCACAACCCATTTTCCCACTGCAGGCAAGGCTGCAACCGGATCAGAGGGAATGCAAACCTCTGCAATCAAACCATCAGGAGACGACTGAGAGGATAGGGAGCTGATCTGGCTTTCTTCTGCCTGAAAGCAGATCCCGGCGGGGAACTTTTGTAAAATAGGATGGTTGACCCATTTCGCACTGAAAACCAGACGGGACGGGCACAAGGAACTCGATGAAAGCTCTTCCACAGACTTCAATCCCTCAACCAAAAATTTCCCATACATTTGTCTATATTTTTTGACAGACAAAGCGCGAATTTCACTCCAAACAGTTTTACTCAGTCTCTTGTGGTGCATCCCCCGAAAATACATCAAACTGGGCTTTCATGGCAGTACTGAGAAATCTCTTAATCCATAAATGGATTGCTTTAGTTGTAATCACAACTGCAATATCCTCCTGTCACCTAAGTCGGGACCTTAGTGATTCTGAATCCCTTTTGATTAAAAGCAGCATTAAACTCAAAGGGATTAAAAAAATTGATGAATCAGACAAGCTGAAAAGTGATCTTCAGCTGGCTATGCTCCAGACACCCAACAAAAAAGTATTGGGCATATTCCCTGTAAGGCTATGGCTTTATAAATCTGTTGTACAAAAGAAGGAAACTAAATTCAGATGGTGGATCAAAACCAAGGTAGGAGAAGCACCTGTTTTGTTTGACAAAAATCTTGCAGAAAGATCTGAGAAACTGATGGAAAACTACCTCTTCAATTATGGTTTTCTTGAAGGACAGGTAACCCATTCTTTCTCTACGAAAAAGAAGAAGACAAAACTGATTTTTGAAATACAGCCCGGAATACCATGGACCATTTCTTCGGTAAAATTTGATCTTCAGCCTAATGCCGCTGATTCTGTCGTAAGAATGAAAGCTTACTTCAGTCTGCTGAAAAAAGGTATGAGATTCGATATATCCCGACTTAAACAAGAAAGGGAAAGAATTGAAAGCGACCTTCGGAATAAAGGATTTTATTATTTTAATAAAGAATATATAAGTTTCGATCTTGACAGTAACGGCAGCGAACGAACCATTGGCATTACAATCAAAATCCTGCCGCCGGCAGATAGGCCGGGACATCAGTCTTTCAACATCAACAATATATATATATACACCAACTATTCTTCCGATGTACTGCCGGAAGATCAACAGCTAGACTCGGTGATTCACAATGAGTTTACCATCTACTATCAAAAGAAACTCATGTTCAGGCCAAGAATTCTTGAAGAAGCTGTATTTCTGAGAAAAGGGCAACTTTATTCCCGAACCGATTACGACAAGACCCTTTCCCGACTGGCTCAACTTGGTGCTTTTAAATTCACAGGTATCGATTATTTGCCTGCAGACAGCAACGGAAGACTGCTTAATGCCTACGTATATCTTAGCCCTGCTAAACGCCAGGGCTTCGGTGCAGAAGGGCAAGCCAATGTAAACAATGAAGGTTTGCTGGGCACCTCGATCAGCTTGAACTACCGAAACAGAAATCTGAGCAGAGGAGCAGATCAACTCACAATCAATACCGATGCCGGGGTCCAGTTGCAGATTACCAGAAAGGATAAAGTTCAACTGATTACCTCTGTAGCCAATGCAGGTATCACCTATTATGTCAACCGCTTTCTGATTCCGTTTCGGTCCAGGCTTTTTGGAAAAAATATCAATCCCAAGACACGAATCAGTTTATTATACAACTTTGAACAAAGGTTTGATTTTGTGGACGCAAGTTTCCTTTATACCCTCCACAACTTTAGTCTTACCTATGGCTACGAATGGAATCCGAGCCGCTTCAAAAGACACCTGTTCAACCCCATTGCAGTCAATACATTCCTTCTACCCAAAACAGGGCCTGCATTCAAACAGACGCTGGAAAACAATCCCATCCTGAGAAGCAGTTATCAAGAACAAATTATCCTAGGTTCAAATTATACATTTATTTATTTTAATCAAAGGGGTGAATCAGACAACAGATTCATGTATCTGAGTCTGAACGGAGAAATAGCCGGAAATATCTGGTATGCAGGATTTAGACTGAGGAATCTGAAAAGCGGCCAAAATTCCGGATTCACTATTTTAAATAAAGACTTTTCGCAGTATGCAAGATTTGAAGGTGATCTCCGCAATTATTACAAGCTGGGTAAAAAGGCAATGATTGCCACCAGAATTTATGCAGGAATAGGAATCTCATACGGCAATTCACGAATTATGCCCTTCACCCGCCAATTCTACATTGGAGGGCCAAACAGCATGCGTGGATTTCAAATCAGATCTGTTGGTCCGGGCGGCTATCAGGATATTGCTGACACTTTGGCCAACAGCATAACATTTTTTAATCAGACGGGTGATATCAAACTTGAGATGAATGCTGAATTGCGTTTTGATATCTTCAAATGGTTTAAGGGAGCTCTGTTTGCAGATGTTGGTAACATTTGGCTGCTCAGGAATGATCCTGCCCGTCCTGAGGGTGCGTTTCGCTTCAATCGCTTTTGGGATCAGTTTGCCATCAATACCGGTGCGGGCATCCGAATGGACTTCAGCTACTTTGTAATCAGGTTAGACTACGGTGTTCCGGTAAGGTTGCCCTGGCTAACAGGCAATCCCTGGACTTTTACCAAAGGACAGTTTAATCTGGCCATAGGTTATCCTTTCTAAAAGCATACAACTGCAGAAGACTTAAGCGTATCTTTATGTCAGAAGCACAGATCTTATGTATTTGAAAAACATCCTCACTGCGTTTGCCCTTTTATTTGCCATTGGAACACAGGCACAAAAATATCTGTACTCAAAAATCCCGGTTCAGAAGAGAAGCGGCTCACTAAGCCTTCCATGGACGGGAGGAATGAATACCCCGCAATTTTCATCTGTGGATCTTGACGAAGACGGAGATGATGACCTGGTGGTATACGATAAGTCCGGAGATAAGCTCACGGCCTATCTCAATGATGGTTCAAGCACCGACACCGCAATGTATCATTATGCTCCTCAATATGAGTTTATTGCTCCTTCCGATTTGTTTTCCTGGGTCATTTTCCGAGATTTCAACCGTGACGGGGTGCCTGATATATTTACCCATACCAATTCCGGGATAAGGGTTTTCAAGGGATACAGGAATGCGGGAATCATCACTTATGAATTATATAGCAGCCTTCTGAAATACAATGACGGAGGTTTTTCTGTAAACATTTATACAGCTATTGACGATATTCCGGCAATAGAAGATGTTGATCTGGATGGTGATCTGGATGTTCTTACATTCGGAGTGTTTGGTACCACTGTTGAATACTATATCAATCAAAGCCTGGAAAGAGGCTTTGGATTAGATTCTCTCGTATTCACTACCGGTGATCTTTGCTGGGGAGGATTTGCCGAGAACAGCACCAACAATGGTGTTACTCTGGCGGCATGCAGAGGAGGAGGCATAGCGCAACCGGCTCCGGCAGGCAGCCGGCATGTAGGCTCAACCATTCTCGCATATGATATGGATGATGACCGTGATCTGGATTTGCTGCTGGGAGATGTGGCTTACTCAAGTATGGTAAAACTAATTAATGGAGGAGACTCTTCTTTTGCCGTTATCACTTCCTATGATTCTGTTTATCCATCTTGTGAGCGTTCCATAAGCATGGACATCTTTCCCGCTGCGTTCAAAGCAGACGTCAACAATGATGGGCTTGACGATTTACTGATTGCTCCCAATACAAGGGCAGTAGCCCGCGACATCAAGAACGTAGCCTTCTATCGTGGCACAGGAAATTCGTGTCCTGTGGCATTTGCATCCGATAGCTTCCTGGTTGGCGAAATGCTGGATTTCGGATCTGACGCCAAACCCGTTTTGTTTGACTACAACTTCGATGGATCACTTGATCTGGTCATCGGAAATTATGGATATTATCGTCCGTTTACCAACGTTTTGTCAAGTCTTGCACTATATGAAAACAGGGGAACAGTTACTGAGCCGTTTTTTGAAGAGCGCTCCTCAGATCTGGCTTCCATCAGCAGTTACAACCTTGTTGCGGTTCATCCGGCCTTCGGAGATCTTGATAACGACGGCAAACAAGACTTGCTTTTAGGAGAACAATTCGGAATGCTGCATTTTTTTAAAAATACCGGAACAACTATTTCCAACTTCAATACGATGACTACACCCAACTATTTCAATCTGGACGTTGGGCAGTTTAGCGCACCTTTTATTTACGACCTGAATAAAGATGGCTTAAATGATATTGTATGCGGAAGGAAAGATGGCAGACTCACTTACTTCTGGAACTTTGGCAGCGCATCAAATCCGCAGTTTTCCCAGGATTCATCCAACAGCAGTTTCGGACAGGTTAATGTTACGGTTCCCGGTTTCACGGAAGGAAACTCAACTCCTTTTGTTTATACAGACTCAACCAATGGCTTTGATTATCTTCTTGTGGGCAGCAGAAGAGGCGCGGTCTTTAAATACCTTGTTGATACAGCGAGCCTGAGAAGCGGACCATTTCCTCTGGTTGACACCAATTTTATGCGCTACCGCCCGGGATACAATGTATGCCTTTCAAGAGCTGATTTAAACAAAGATGGATATCAGGATTATATAATCGGAAACTCAAGAGGAGGCATACAGTTTTTAAGCGATACATTGCTCGACACCGTGGTAACTGTAGCTATTCCTTCCATACAAAATGCATCTTTCAGACTTTATCCCAACCCGGCACAAAATCAACTAACTATTGCTTTAAACGAAAAAGGCATATGGAATATGATTATAACAGATATTTCAGGTAGAGTGGTTCAAACTCTGAATATTAAAGAGGAGATCGGTCAGTTTGATGTTTCTACTCTTCATCCCGGATTATATATTTTATCGGGAAACAACGGCCAAGAAAGGATTCACATGAAGTTTCTCAAACAATAAATGCGCATATTTACCAACCTGGAAAAAGGGCTGCATGAGCTAATCTCTGCAGTTGCAGAAAGAGGCGAGCCACTAAGCTACTCGCTTTCAGGAATTTTTAGCAAGAATAGACAATGGGGCAAACGAGACCGCGACTTTCTCTGGGAGAGCTCCTTTATTTTTTTCAAAAATTATCGTTTGATATCTGCAGTTCTTCATCAAGACGAGATTAGTCCGGGCCATTTGCCCTCCACATTAGCAGCTGCCTACATACAATTGCTGAAAAGTCACGAGTCTTTTGCGGAATTATCCGCCCAATTGGAATTGGCAGCAGAAAGTTTTCCTGATATGATAAAATTTTCTATTCCTGAGGAATGGAAAGATTTTGAATATGATTCGCAAAAACTAATTGAATCGGTAAAACAAATGAGAAGCAAAGCTCCACTTTGCCTCAGAGTAAATCGTTTAAAAATAAAACCTGAGCAAGTTGTTCAACAGCTTCGAACGGATCATATTTCTGCCGAGCTTTTACCTCCATTTCCGGATGCAGTTGTAATACAAGGGTATCCTAAATTAGATCAGCACCCTTTGATTGCGGAAGGATATGGTGAGGTTCAGGATGCCGGCAGCCAGGAAATCGCAGTATTTTGTATGGTTGAGCCGGAGATGAAGGTGTTGGATGCCTGTTGCGGAGCAGGGGGAAAATCACTGCATATTGCATCGTTAATGAGTAATAAAGGCACATTGGTATGCGGAGATGTATCCGGTCATAAACTTAAAGAACTGGTCATGCGCAGCCGAAGAGCAGGAGTCAAAATCGCTCAGGCCGTAAACTGGTCTGAACAAGCTGATTTTAAGAAGGATTACTTTCACAGGGTATTGATAGATGCTCCCTGCAGCGGGTCAGGAACTTTGAAAAGGGAGCCTGATCTTCGACTCAGAATTTCAACAAACACATTAAACAAAACAATATCACTTCAAAGAGAACTGATGAGTCGATATGCTGAGGCAGTTGCAGTGGGTGGCCACCTAATTTATGCTACTTGCAGCATTTTTACTGCAGAAAATGAAATTCAGACCGAATGGTTTTTGGAACAGCATCCTCACTTCAAAATGGAGGCCATTAAATCAATATTACCCACAGCGCAAAACGACGGATTCTTTATGGCTCGAATGAAAAGAGAAAAATAGTGCTGCATAAATGCTGCTGAACAGTTGCGGGCGGCTCAGTTTACAGCTCAGTTTACAATTCTGCTACCCACCCTCCCACCCATCCGCCGCCCGATTACCATTTTTCACTTTGATGCGCTCAGGTATTCAATGACTATCCCTTATTCAACCATCCCCTGGCTAAATCGAGCTTAGGTAGCTCCTTGCTATACATCTGAACATTCGGACTCGA
>CAZUHX010000021.1:23334-24871 GCA_964620795.1 uncultured Chitinophagaceae bacterium | reverse complement strand
GGCAGTAATAAACCTGCCAGGTGATGTGGATCACTCAAGTGACGCTCAGTGTAATAATGAGAAAAGAAGTACATAAGGAAGCAGCCGCAATTTCGTGTATTTTTGAAGTCTTACAACTGACCTATGAGATCTTTTATTGAAGAGTTGAGGTGGCGAAGAATGCTACACGACATGGTGCCGGGAACCGAGGAACTGCTCAGCAAGAAGAACATAAAAGGATACATCGGTTTTGACCCCACATCCGACTCTTTAGGCGTTGGAAATATGGTACAAATCATGAGTCTGATGCATTTCCAGCGTGCGGGTCACAGGCCGGTAGCACTTGTGGGCGGAGCAACCGGACAAGTAGGAGATCCCTCCGGCAAAAGCGCAGAAAGAAACCTTCTTTCGTTAGATCAGCTGCATCACAATCTGGAGTGCCAGAAAAAACAATTGGAAAAATTTCTGGATTTCGGCGGAAACAACGGCGCCATTATGGTCAACAACCTGGATTGGTTTTCTGAAATGAAATTGCTTGACTTTATCCGCGACATCGGAAAACACCTGACCATCAATTACATGATGGCCAAAGATTCTGTTCAGAACCGGCTGGAAACAGGAATGAGCTTTACCGAGTTCACTTATCAGCTGATACAGGGATACGACTTCTATTTTTTATGGAAACATCATGGAGTGCAGCTGCAAATGGGCGGAAGTGATCAATGGGGAAATATGCTCACCGGCACCGAACTGATCCGCAGGAAAGCAGGGGGCGAAGCTTTTGCCCTTACCACACCTTTGATCAAAAAAGCCGACGGAACAAAATTTGGAAAAACAGAGTCCGGCAATGTTTTCCTGGATGCTTCAAAAACCTCTGCATATAAATTTTACCAATTCTGGATCAATGCGGCCGATGAAGATGCAGGTAACTTTATCCGAATATTTTCACTCCTTGGTCGTGAAGAAATCGAAGAGATAGAAAAAAACCATGCAGAAGCTCCTCATCTGCGAATATTGCAAAAAACCATTGCGTCTGAAGTAACAGAACGTGTGCATGGCAAAAAACAGCTGATCAAAGCGCAGAATGCCAGCGAAATATTGTTTGGCAGAGCTACTGCTGAAGCCTTGTCTGAATTGTCTGAACAGGAAATTGAAGAAGTCTTTGAAGGCGTGCCCGCCTTTGAAATCAGCCGCGATAAACTTGGCGAAGGCCTCGACCCGATCAGCCTGCTCGCAGAAGAAACCTCGGTTTTCTCCTCCAAAGGCGAAGCCCGAAGAAGCCTTCAGGAGAATGCCCTGAGTATAAACAAGTCTAAGATTGACTTGGAAAGTCGGATGAATACATCTAATTTGCTGCAGCACAAATACATGCTTGTGCAAAAAGGAAAGAAAAACTATTACCTGATAAAAGCCATCTGAAATGCTTAAAAAAGCCTCCTTATTCCTGGCCATCGCCGCTCTTTCCCAGGGTTTCTATTCCTGTAAAAATGAGCCTGTGGCCTGTTTTTCCTACGACCTGCCAGAAGACAGCCTGAGGGTGGGCAGAGAGATCACTTTT
>CAZUHX010000021.1:0-23324 GCA_964620795.1 uncultured Chitinophagaceae bacterium | reverse complement strand
CTTTTGATGCCGGTTGCAGCAACTATGGAAACAGTTTTGCATGGGATTTCGGAGACAGCACCCAGGCTACTACCCAGGTGGTTAAAAGATCCTTTGCCTCAGCTGGATTCCGTAGAATCGGTGTAACCGTGACCGGCGACGACGGCAGCACTACCAAATACAGGGAAATCAATATACGCCCCTAATCATTCGGCTCTGCCCCCGAGCACTTCCAGCAACGGACGTATTTTAAGCATAATTTCTGCGTACTCCGACTCAGGTTCTGAATCGAGGGTGATGGCACCGCCTGCCTGAAATGCAACTCTTCCCTTCCCTGCATCAGTTTGAATGGAGCGGATGACCACATTCAAGTCAAAATCTCCCTCCCGACTGAGATATCCTGCTGCTCCTGAGTAAATCCCCCGATTGAATGTTTCAAGATCATCGATCTGCTTCATCACTTCTGTTTTGGGCGCACCCGTCATACTGCCCATCGGAAAGCTGCTTTTCAATATCTCAACCACGTCTACTTCAGACCTTTGCCGGCCGCATACGGTAGAAATCATCTGTATTACCGAAGGCAATACATAAACCCCGAAAAGTTCTCTAACCTCCACACTCCCTGTTTCACACACACGGGCTAGATCATTACGCATCAAATCTACAATCATCGCATTTTCAGCACGCTCTTTGGGGTTACGCTGCAATTCAAGCGCCCTTTGCCTGTCTATATCCTGATCACCACTTTTCGCTGCTGTACCTTTAATAGGCTGAGCTATAAGCAAATCTTTTCTTCTTGCCAGAAATCGCTCAGGACTGGCACACAACAACCAAAGATCTCCTACACGGAGTAAGGTTGAAAACGGATTAGGACTTTTTTCGTTCAGACGATGATATAGCTCAACCGGAGATTCCTCCAGATTTGTCTCCGATCGAAATTCCAGACAATAATTCAGCTCATAAAATTCTCCGTCTCGGATCTTCTCCTTAATCAACTCCACCTTCTGCAAATAATCCTCTTTTGACTCGGTAGCTTCAAAACTAAAACTGATACTCTTGCCCTCTTTCTGAGACAAAACAGTCTGCATTATCAAATCATAAATAGCAGCCGATTCAGGATAGTTGCGGTTTATCTCAAGATCATCACCCCTTAAACGAAGAACATACCTGGGATCAAAAAAATACAAGTATGGAAAAGAAACATAAGAGTCATTTTTATATTTCCCTCCGCCAACAATCTCTTTAAGATTGTAATTCAAAAAACCATAAATCCGCTCATCAGTTGTTTGCAAAAATGCTCCTAAAGCTTCCATTGCACCATCTGCAAGCTCGGATCTAACAAAATTGAGAGCTCCTGCGGCAAGCAGCCACTCTTCGGTATGATAAGGATCACTTTTAAAGTGATTATTGCTGTTGAGCAGCATGAACTCATTGAATCCTCTGGCCCACTCCAGAGCTTTCTTCTTAAAAAGTTCAGGATCGCTGAGCCTGAACCTGGTACTTTCTCTAAGCCGTTTCACCGGTTTAGATTACCCTACTTATACCAGGTCCTGTAAGAAGACTCTCTCGTCCGGGCCCGGTAGAAATCATAGTAACCGGCACTTTCAGGCGATTTTGCAAATGATTCACATAATTCAAGAAGGCAGGCGGTAAATCTGCATATGAGCCGGCAGTTAAAATGCTGTTATCCCAACCTTCCAGCCAGGTATAAACCGGATCCATTTGCTTCGTCTCCGGATCATAAGGCCAAAAGTCTAACAACTTCCCTTCTGCGGAATATGACTCTGCCAAAGCGATCTGATCAAAGCCGTTAAGTACATCACTCTTGGTGAGCGCAATCTGAGTAACTCCATTCACTGCGATGGCAAATCGCAAAGCAACAAGATCAATCCAGCCGCAGCGCCTGGGCCGGCCGGTTGTAGAACCAAACTCATTTCCCGCCTTCCGAATCCGCTCACCGGTCTCATCAATCAGTTCAGTAGGAAAGGGTCCGGATCCCACCCTTGTGCAATATGCTTTTGAAATTCCAATCACTTCCCGCACCGACCGGGGAGAAATGCCCAGGCCAGTGCAGGCACCTGCTGTTGTTGTATTGGAAGATGTAACAAAGGGATAAGTGCCAAAATCAATGTCAAGCATGGTGCCTTGGGCGCCTTCGGCCAGAATTTTACTGCCCTCTCCGAGTTTTCTGTGGAGCAATTGAACAGTATCTTCAATCCTGTAGGACCGAAGTGCCTCAATGGCATCCATCCAATCACTTTCATCCGGTGGAATAACAGCCTTTCCATATTGCTCCAGAAGATGGAGATGCTTATCTCGCAATTTGTGATAACGCTCTGTGAAATCCTGGCGGCAAATGTCACCGGTTCGCAAACCGTTTCTTCCTGTTTTATCCATGTATGTGGGGCCAATTCCGCGAAGCGTAGAACCAATTTTTTCAGCTCCTTTTGATTGCTCTGATGCAGCATCCAGCATTTTGTGCGTTGGAAGGATCAAATGAGCGCGGTCAGATATCACCAGATTGTTGCGAAGGTCAATACCCCTGGCCTCGAGTTTCCTGATTTCTCCAAGTAATGTAACAGGATCAATAACCACGCCGTTCCCAATCACATTGAGCACCTGTGGATGTAAAATGCCTGAAGGAATAGTATGTAAAACAATTTTCTCTCCATTGATCACGAGGGTATGGCCTGCATTGGGGCCGCCCTGAAACCGCGCCACCACCTGATAGGAAGGCGCAAGAAAATCAACTATTTTACCCTTGCCTTCATCACCCCATTGAAGACCGATCAATATATCTGTGTACATGACTTAGGTTGCATTTAAAATATCTATTGCATTAGACTCCTGATCGCAGACTTCCAGAACCTGGTCGAGCCGCGTGACTTTGAATAGCTTTGTTGTGAGAGAATTAGAATGATAAAAAATAATCCTGCCACCCTGATTGAGAATCCGCGTGTTCAAAGTTACCATTAGGCCTAATCCCAATGAGTTGATATGGGATAGACCTTGAAGGTCTACAGCAAACTTCTTCACCCCCGCGGCAAGTGAAGCATTGAAGTATTCCAGCAAAGGATCTGTAGCCGTTTCTCCCAGTATTTTGCCATCAAGGCGAACAATACGGATGTCTTGAATGTCTGTTGTTTGAATTTCCATCAGGCAAGTTTTCGTTGTGGTTGGTTTTTATCTGTTTGTCTTTTGATCTGGCAGGTCCCGCAAATACCATACAAGTTCAATGAATGATGAGTAATGGTAAAATTGAGCAGATCACCCATCATGCTCTTGATTTGCTGTATCCTGGGATCACAAAATTCAACTACTTTTTTACAATCTACACAAATGATATGATCGTGTTGTTTATAACCATAACTCTTTTCATACTGAGCCAAATTCTTCCCAAACTGATGCTTCCTGATCAAATCGCAACTTACCAGCAACTCGAGTGTATTGTATACAGTTGCTCTGCTGATGTCAAAATTTCTATTCTTAATATCCATGTATAGTGCCTCAGCCTCAAAATGATCTGTGCGGAGATAAATTTCTTCCAGTATGGCAAAGCGCTCAGGTGTTTTTCTCAAGCCTTTTTGCTCCATGTAAGCAGAAAATATGTTCCGCACCTCCTCCAGCAGTTCCTGTTGATCTCTTTGCACCTTCAAACCTAATCTTTATTTATTTAACAGCTCCTTATCAGCTTCTTCAAATCTTGTAACTTCCAAAACTCCATCCAGCGACTGAAGTCTGCTGATCAGATCCTCAAGTTCCTCTGTATCATTAACGTAAACCATAATACGACCTTCAAACAAACCCTCTGCACCTTCAAAGGAAATAGAACGCATATTAAGATTCAACTGCCCTGTTATGATATTGGTAATCTTATTGACAAGCCCTACATCATCAATTCCGCTGATCTTTATCCCCGTCAAAAATGCGATATTGTGACTATTCGTCCAGCGCGTCTTAATGACCCTGTACGAATACTTACCCATCATCTGAATGGCATTCGGACAATTGGTGCGGTGAATCTTGATTCCCTCGCCAACGGTTAAAAAACCAAATATATCATCACCGGGAATTGGATTACAACAAGAGGCAAACTTGTAATCAATCTTATCTGCACTATCGCCCATGATCAAAATCTCGGCATTCTTCTGAAGAGTCTTCTTCACCGTTTCTTCCAATTGCCTGGTCTGCGATGAAGTAGACTTGGGAACTCTGATTTTGATCTTACCAGCTACTGTTTGAAGATTACCTAAAACCTCAGGATCAAATTTCTTGATACCTATATCATAGTAAAAATCAAATGGCGAAACAAACTTGTAATAGGAGGTTAGCAAAAGCATATTTGTTTCACTAATTTCTATTTTCAGCTGCTTCATTTTCTTTTCCAACAATTCCCTGCCTTGCTGAACCACAATCCTCTTCTCATCTTTCAGAGCCTGCTTGATCACTGATCTTGCCTTGGCCGTAACCACAAACTGAAGCCAGTCTTCATGAGGCTTCTGCTTATTTGATGTCAGTATCTCCACCTGATCACCATTGCGCAGTTTATGACTGAGTGGAACAATCTTATGGTTGATCTTTGCCCCTATGCTCTTTTTTCCAATATCGGAATGTATCTCAAATGCAAAATCAAGTGCTGTCGCATCTTTTCTCAATCGGCGAAGATCTCCCTTGGGCGTAAAAGCAAAAATTTCATCACTAAATAAATCGTATTTGAAATCATTTACCAGATCAATCGCAGTGCCATCTGAACTACTAAGAATCTGACGCACTTTTTCCAGCCATATATCAAGTGCATTATCTGAACTTCCCTCCTTGTATTTCCAATGTGCAGCTAATCCCTTTTCTGCAATTTCATGCATTCTCCTGGAGCGTATCTGAACTTCAACCCATTTGCCGGATTTACTCATTACTGTGGTGTGTAAAGCCTCATAGCCATTGGTCTTTGGATTAGATAACCAGTCGCGCAGTCGATCAGGATTAGGCCGATATATATCTGTGATCGCACTATACACATTCCAGCATTTACTCTTTTCCTTTTCGTATGAACTATCAATGATGATCCTTATGGCAAACAGATCATAAATCTCTTCGAAAGGAACACCTTTATTTTTAATTTTATTATATATAGAAAAAATAGACTTAGGGCGGCCGTACATTTCAAAATGAAAACCTCTCTTTTCCAACTCCTCTCTTAACGGCCTGCTGAATTCATTAATAAATCTTGTTCGCTCACGCTTGGTCTCATTCAATTTCTGAGCAATGATGCGATACATTTCCGGATCGGTGTATTTCAAAGCCAGATCTTCCATCTCCGTCTTGATGGAATATAAACCCATCCTGTGAGCCAACGGAGCAAACAAATACAGCGTTTCTGAAGCAATCTTCAACTGCTTTTCTCTTTTCAAAGAGTCAAGCGTGCGCATATTGTGCAATCGGTCAGCCAGCTTTATCAGGATTACCCTGATGTCATCATTAAGCGTAAGCAACAGCTTGCGGAAATTCTCGGCCTGAATGGAACTATTGAGATCAAATATGCCTGAGATCTTGGTGAGACCATCAACTATTCTTGCGATATCCTTATTGAAAGTACGCTCAATCTCCTCTAGAGTCACATCTGTATCTTCAACCACATCATGCAAAAGCGCACATGTAATTGAAGTAACTCCTAGCCCGATCTCCTCACTAACAATCTGTGCTACTGCAAGCGGATGTATAATATATGGCTCCCCTGATTTTCGCCGCATATCCTTATGCGCATTCATCGCCATATCAAAAGCCATCCTCAAGAATCGCTTCTCCTGCCGGGTCTCATTGCTTCGAAGTGACCTAAGCAGAGCCCGATAACGCTTGAGAATATCCTTGTTCTCCGCGGCAATATCAATGGAAATAGTTGTTTGCATTGGTATGGCTAAGTTACTTTAGCTTTACGTCTCGTCACAGTCTTTAACCATTTCTGCATCCATGAATTTAAACACGAGCTTATGTTGATTTCCCTGGTCGCAGCTGTAGGAGAACGCCTTGAGCTGGGTTACTCCGGAAATTTGTTGTGGAATCTCCCAGCCGATATGGCACACTTCAAGAAAATCACACTTGGCCATATGGTGCTGATGGGAAGAAAAACTTACCTATCCATCCCGGCCAGATTTCGACCTCTGCCGGGAAGAACAAATATTATTCTCACACGGCAAACTGAAAATCTTGAATCGGGCCCCATCCCCTGCAACTCTATCGCTTCAGCCCTCGATTACGCCCGAAACCATGGGGAAACGGAACTCATGGTCATCGGAGGCGGCCAAATTTATCAGGAGTTGATAGGCCTTGCAGACCGCATGTATATTACACATGTGCGTGAATCTTTCCCATTGGCCGATACATTCTTTCCTTCTTGGATTGACGAAAACTGGACGGCAGTTAAAACGGGAGAACATCTCCCTGATGAAAACCACGCATTTCATCTGGATTTTTATACCTACTCCAGAATACAGCGGTCTTAAACTTTGCACAACTCGGCATTGGCAGCCAGTCCGGCCTCTATGCCTGAAAATGAAGTGAGGATCTCAGCCTCCCTCAAACCTACCCTTACTGTATGTTCAAAATGAGCAGAAACTTTTCCATCGCTCGTGGCTACTGTCCAGCGATCTTTGCGGGTATATACATCCCTCCTTCCAAGATTAACCATGGGTTCAATGGCTATTGTACAATTTTCGATTAACCTGGAACCTGATCCGCGGCTGCCGTAATTCGGTACCTGGGGATCTTCGTGAAGCGTCTTACCCAATCCATGTCCCACCAGCTCTCTCACGCATTTGTATGGATGCATAACTTCACAAAATTGCTGAACTGCATAACCAATATCTCCTGTGCGATTCTGGGCTGTAGCAAAACGTATACCCTCGTAAAGAGACGCTTTGGTAACCTTCAGTAATGCCTCATGTTCAGGTTTAACTTCTCCCAAACCAAAGGTATAGGCCATATCAGCATGATAGCCATTGTAAAAAACTCCGCAATCAACCGAAACAATATCACCTGACCTATACGCTTTTGCATGAGGAATGCCGTGAACCACTTCGTCGTTCACAGAGATACATAAACTTCCGGGAAAACCATGATAACCCTTAAATGATGGTGAGGCGCCGTGATCTCTGATAAATGTTTCAGCCAGTTTATCCAGCTGAAGTCCGCTGAGTCCTGTTTTAATTTCAACAGCAATCAGACCCATTACCCGACTGAGCAAGTCCGCGCTATTGCGCATCAGCACCAATTCATGATCGGTTTTGGCTTTGATAGGCATCCCGCTGAAGGGAAATTTACATGGAAGCCGCAGCGTAGCCCTGGCGACCTTTAATGCGACCTGAAGAAGTGAGACCGTCATAGTGACGATTCAAGAGATGTGTCTCAATGGTCTGAAGTGTATCGAGGATTACACCAACCATGATGATCAGTGAACTTCCTCCGTAAAATAGAGCAAAAGACTGTTGAACTCCCACGAGCATAATCAAAGCTGGCATAATAGCTACAATTCCCAGAAACAATGCACCGGGCAGAGTGATTCTTGAAATTACGCTGTCAATAAACTCTTCAGTCTTTTTTCCTGGCTTAACACCGGGAATAAAACCTCCGTTCTTCTTAAGATCGTCGGAAATCTGTTGAGGATTGATGATCAGAGCAGTGTAGAAGTAAGTAAATACTACAATTAGCAGGAAATAAACAAGATTGTAGGGAATAGATCTGATATCATTGAAAGCCATAAGAAAACCGCTGTTCTGATCAAATCCAGGAATAAACTGAGCTACTGTAGCAGGAAGAAACATGATGGCCTGAGCAAAAATGATAGGCATCACGCCGGAAGCATTCAGCTTGAGCGGCAGATACTGCCTCACGCCACCTGCCTGCATCATTCTACCGCCAACAACCATGTTGCGCTTGGCATACTGAATAGGAATCCTGCGGGTTCCTTGCACGAGAAGAATAACCCCCATGACTACAATAATCAGGAAAGCAATTTCAAGCACAAATACAATAAGGCCTCCGCTCTGTAGCCTGGAGCTCAGTTCCTGAAGAATAGACTCAGGAAAACGGGCAATAATTCCAATCATGATAAGCAGGGAAATACCATTCCCAATACCCTTATCCGTGATCTTCTCTCCCATCCACATGACAAACAATGTACCTGCAGTGAGAACAGAGACCGTAGCAATGGTAAACAAGGCCGGACTCAGCTGAGGAAGGACGGAATTGGCATCGGCATTGCGCAGATAAATCACGTAGCCGAATCCCTGGAAAAGAGTCACTGCAATGGTCAGTAAACGAGTGTACTGATTGATCTGTCTGCGACCACTTTCACCTTCCTTCTGTAGCTTCTGAAAATAAGGAATGGCTAGGGTAAGAAGCTGAATAGCGATGGACGCGGAAATATAGGGCATGATACCTAAAGCAAATACAGAGGCCCTGGAAAAGGCTCCTCCGGCAAAAAGATTGACAAGCCCAAGAATTCCACTGCTGCCCTGAGCCTGAACATTTGAAAGGGCTGTTGGGTCAATTCCTGGAAGTGTGATATAGGTACCCACTCTGTAGATGAATACCAGACCGATCGTGAGAAGGATTCGCTGGCGCAGCTCTTCTATCTTCCAGATATTCTGCAGGGTTTCAAACAATTTCTTCATGGGCGTTTAGATATCAGGGTAATCCCTCCGTTAGAAATCTTTATTTCACAAGGTTAATGCTTCCGCCCAAGGCTTCGATTTTACTCTTGGCAGAGGCACTTCCTGCATGAGCTTCAATGCTCAGCTTCGATTTCAGCTCGCCATTACCCAAAACCTTGAGCAAGGCCATTTTTGACAAATAACCATTCTGGCGAAGGAAATCAAGGCTCATTTCTGTTACATTGTGCTTCTCGGCAATCTCCTGCAAACGTCCAAGATTCAAACCGGTATATTCTACGCGGAAGATATTATTGAATCCGCGCTTGGGAAGACGGCGCTGAAGCGGCATCTGACCACCTTCGTGGCCTTTCTTGGCTTTGTAACCGGAGCGCGACTGCGCTCCTTTGTGACCACGTCCGCTGGTTCCGCCATCGGTAGAACCTTGTCCGCGTCCTTTTCTTTTTCCTTTCCTGACCGCTCCTTCGGCGGGTTTCAGATTATGCAGTTCCATGTGGGTGGATTTCTTCGGTTATTAAGTTATATCAGATGTTTTCCACCTTCACCAGGTGGTGTACTTTGCGCAACATGCCCTGAATAGCATCATTGAGCTGAAGTTCGCGGGATGCACCTACTTTATTCAAACCGAGCGCCTTCATGGTTTCCTTCTGGCGACGGTCCTTTTCAATAGTACTCTTGATCTTGGTTACACGGATACGTGACATGATTTATAGGTTTATCCTTTGAAAACTTTTTCCATCGAAATGTGACGGTTGCGAGAAACCGTGTAGGGATCACGCAGCTGACTCAGTGCGTTGATGGTGGCCTTGATCACATTGGCAGGATTTGAGCCTCCCAATGATTTAGCCAATACATCACGAACACCTGCGCTTTCCAGAATGGCACGCATAGCACCGCCCGCAATTACTCCCGTACCAGGAGAAGCAGGCTGAATCATCACGCGAGCCGCACCGAATTTTCCAAACTGAACATGGGGAATGGTTCCTTTGAAAACCGGAACACTAACCAGATTCTTCTTTGCGTCGTCGATAGCTTTCTGAATGGCCTCCTGAACCTCGCGGGCTTTGCCGAGACCTTCGCCCACAATGCCATTGCCGTTTCCGATTACTACGGTAGCAGAGAAGGTGAAAGTACGACCACCTTTAGTAACCTTAGTTACCCGGCGGATGTTCACCACTTTTTCCTTGAGTTCCAGCTCGCTGGCCTTGAACTTCTGAATATTGAGATTGGTCATGATACTTCTTAAATTTATTGAGATCAGAATTTCAGTCCGCCTTCACGGGCACCTTCGGCCAAAGATTTAACACGACCGTGATACAGGTAGCCACCGCGATCAAACACCACACTACTGATTCCCTTTTCAATCGCTTTACGTGCAATAAGCATTCCTATTTCTTTGCTTTGCTCTACCCTGTTTCCTTTCTTTTCAAAAGTCTTCTCACGGGTTGATGCAGAAACCAAAGTAACCCCTGCAATATCATCTATTAGCTGGGCATATATTTCGGAATTGCTGCGATAAACAGCCAAACGAGGACGCTCGGGGGTTCCGCTCACAATGCTGCGAATCCTTTTTCTAATCTTTTCCCGGCGGGCAATTTTATTGAAAGCCATGATTATGTTTTTATTGATTGCGGAAATTACTTCTTGGATGCACTCTTACCGGCTTTGCGGCGGATCACCTCATTGCGGAACTTAATACCCTTGCCATTGTATGGCTCAGGTTTGCGTATGGAGCGTATCTTGGCACAAACCAATCCCAATAGTTGATTGTCATGACTTTCCAAAGTCACAATGGGATTGGAACCTTTTTCCTGTGCAGCACTTGCCTTGATTTCATCAGGAAGCAATAGCACAACCGGGTGAGAATAGCCTACAGAAAGCTCAAGCAACTGCTTGGTTACATTGGCACGGTAACCCACACCAACCAACTCCATCTCTTTTTTGTAACCTTCAGAAACGCCTACCACCATATTGTTGATCACTGCGCGGTATGTTCCGTGCAAGGCCTTGTGTCGCTTCTGCTCTGTAGGACGTACAACTGTTATCTCGTTGTTTTCTACTTTAACCGTGATATCGGGATCAACGGCCTGATAAAGCTCCCCTTTGGGACCCTTAACTTTAACGATATTACCCTTCAGTAATTCAACCGAAACCTTGGCAGGAACCGGGATAGGGGCATTTCCAACGCGTGACATGATGATCTGTTTTCTGGTTAATACAATTTAGAACACTTCGCAAAGCACTTCGCCTCCGATTCCCTTGGAACGTGCCTCTTTATCGGTCATTACTCCCTGAGAAGTGGAAACGATCGCAATTCCAAGACCGTTGAGAACGCGATTAATATTACCAGTACCGCGGTACTGACGAAGTCCTGGACTTGAAATACGCTTCAAACTGCGAATAACCGGTGTACGGGTATTGTTGTCGTACTTCAAAGCAATCTTAATAACGCCCTGCTTGTTCGAACTTTCTTCAAACTTATACTTCAAAATATACCCGTGGTCGTACAGGATTTCAGTAATCCTCCTCTTCATCTTTGAAGCGGGGATTTCCACGATGCGATGACCTGCCTGCTGAGCGTTGCGGATTCTGGTCAGGAAGTCTGATATAGGATCGATTACCATAATTCTTTCTTTACTGCGGTTGAATTGAAATTACCAAGATGATTTAGTTACTCCCGGAATTTTACCTTCACTGGCCAAATCCCTGAATTTAATCCTGGAAATACCAAAATCCCTGATAAAACCACGCGGACGGCCGCTGAGTTCACAACGGTTGTGAAGGCGAACCTTGGCACTGTTCTTAGGAAGCTTGTCCAGCAAATCCCACTGACCGGCCTCTTTGAGCGCTTTGCGCTTCTCGGCAAACTTGGCCACCAGCCTTTCGCGCTTGGCCTGTCTGGCAACTATTGATTTCTTAGCCATCTGCTTTAGAGTTCTTCAGGTTTACTTATTGTCTTTTTTGAAAGGAATGCCCAGGGCCTCGAGAAGCGCGTATGCCTCCTCATCGTTCTGAGCCGAAGTCACAAAGGTGATATCCATACCGTTTATACGGCTTATTTTATCAAGATCGATTTCGGGAAATATAATCTGTTCTTTGACACCAAGAGTGTAGTTGCCCCTGCCATCAAAACCTTTATTGTTTACACCCTTGAAATCGCGAACCCGGGGAAGGGAAACTGCCACCAAACGATCTAAAAATTCATACATTCTATTCTGGCGCAAGGTAACTCTGGCACCAATTGGCATTCCTTCTCTCAGTTTGAAGTTTGAAATAGCCTTACGGGCATGAGATGCAACTGCTTTCTGGCCTGCAATCATCGTCATTTCCTGAACAGCTACATCTACCAACTTCTTGTCGGAAGTCGCACCGTTTACACCCTGATTCAAACAAATCTTAAGCAAACGGGGCACCTGCATAGGTGATTTGAAACCAAATTTCTTCATGAGAGCAGGAGCGATCTCGTCCTGATAGCGCTTCTTAAGGCGCGGCGTGTATTGCGTAGTTGCCATCTTAATATGTTATCGGACGATTTCTGACCGTCCTGGGTTTAAAAAGGAATGCAAAAATAGAACATTCCGCCAATAATGCAAAGTTCGGCCTGAAAATTTCTTTACCCCCTTTGCACTACCAAAATCACTTTCATATATACGTAAAAAAACTTCGGCCTGAATTCAGTTAAAAAAACTGCCTCATCACCTTTAATTTAAGAAAGGATTTTTGAGGGAGGGCGCCTCCCCCGCATGCGCGGGGGCCGGGTCGTCCGCAGCACGGCCCTTCGGGCAGCCTCCTTCGTCGGCTCTGCTCCCACCCCTGGCGCAAGCTTGCGGCAAAGCCACAAAAGACAGCCAGCAAAAAACCAAGTAAGAAAACAACAGAAAAACCGACCGGCTGCGGCTACCTTCAATCAGCCGAACAAGAAAAACCAACTTTATTCCGCAATAGACCACTAACCCAATCAAAGAAATGATGTAAAATAAAAAGTCTTCAACAGGCATAAATGCAGATATCATAAGGGTTTCAAAGCCATTTTCTGTTGACAAACCCCTTTGCCTGTAAATTATTTAAAACAATTATTTGCTCTGCAGGGGAATAAGCTTATCTTTGCAGTCCTTTTTTCGAACACCTATATTCTAAAGCAAACAGGCGAATGGGTCAAAAGACAAGTCCGATCGCGAACAGACTCGGTATCGTGCGTGGCTGGGACAGCAACTGGTTCGGAGGCAAAGATGCCTCTACCAAGCTGATCGAGGATGAAAAAATCCGCCAGTACATCAAAGCCCGTATTCAGAAGGGCGGAATCTCAAAAGTGGTCATTGAGCGCACCCTGAAGCGCGTAACGGTAACCATCCATACTTCCCGTCCGGGAATCATCATCGGGCGTGAGGGTAAGGAGGTAGATCGTTTGCGTGAAGAGTTGCGTCAGCTCACCAACAAAGATGTTCAGATCAATATCGCAGAAATCCGCCGTCCGGAACTGGAATCTGCCATCATTGGAGAAACCATTGCCAAGCAGCTGGAAGCCAGGGTTAATTACCGCCGCGCTGTAAAAATGGCAGTTGCTTCGACCATGCGTATGGGAGCAGAGGGAATTAAAGTTCGTGTTTCCGGTCGTCTCGGAGGTTCAGAAATGGCCCGCCGCGAAGAATTTAAACAAGGACGTATTCCTCTCCATACCTTCCGTGCAGATATCGACTATTGTATTTCCGAAGCCCTGACCATTTATGGAAAGATCGGAATCAAAGTTTGGGTCTGCAAAGGAGAAGTGTTCGGCAAGAAAGATCTTACACCTGTTGCTGCAGAGGGCCGCGAAGAGCGCCGTCAGCCGCGCAGGAGAACCGGAAAATCATAAAACAGCTCTGAGCCATGTTATTACCTAAGAGAACCAGATACCGGAAAACACAGAAAGGCAGGGTTGCAGACGTAACCTTCCGTGGGCATGAAATTGCTTTCGGAAGCTATGCCCTGAAAGTTCTTGAACCGGGAAAAATCACCAACAAACAAATTGAAGCGGCCCGTATTGCCGTAACTCGTTACATGAAGCGGGAAGGTAAGGTATGGATTCGTATTTTCCCTGACAAACCCATTACCCGCAAGCCTCTTGAAGTGAGGATGGGTAAAGGAAAGGGTAATCCCGAAGGTTGGGAAGCACCTGTTCAGGCAGGAAGAATTCTCTTCGAATGCGATGGCGTAAGTCCCGAAGTCGCAAGAGAAGCTATGGCCCTCGCCTCCCACAAAATTGGCTTGAAAACCAAATTCATCGTCCGCAGGGACATCAATCTCGAAGAATATGGGAAATAAAATCAATCAAAAGCTGGGTCAGAAAGACATCCGCGAGTTCGCTCCGGAAGACCTTGGCGCCCAAATTAAAGAAGCTTCCGCCGGTCTCAGGCAGAAAAAATTCAGTCATGCCGTAGCCACGCTGGATAATCCTGCCGGCATACGCAATGACCGCAGGAACATCGCCAGACTGCTCACCGAGCTCAACCGCAGAAAGCAAGAACAATCCAAATAATGAGCATGGAACGCAATCTCAGAAAAGAAAGAGTTGGTGTCGTGATCAGCGACAAGATGGACAAAACCATCACCGTAGCCATCGAGCGTAAAATGAAACACCCGATCTACGGCAAATTCGTGAAGACGACCAAAAAATTCAAAGCCCACGACGAAAAGAACGAGGGTAAGGTAGGTGATACCGTAAAAATCATGGAAACACGCCCCCTCTCCAAGACCAAGCGCTGGAGACTGGTGGAAGTTGTTGAAAAAGCAAAATAATTAATCATCGCAATTTTTCCCAATGTTACAACAAGAATCAAGGGCCAATGTGGCCGATAACAGCGGAGCCAAGGAAGTACTTGTGATCCGTGTGCTCGGCGGAACTGCCCGCCGCTATGCCCGCATCGGCGATGTAGTAATGGTTTCTGTCAAAAAGGCCATTCCCAATGCAGCAATGAAGAAAGGCAGCAAATCAAAGGCTGTAGTGGTGCGCACAGCACGCCCTCTGCGCCGGGTAGACGGCTCATACATCCGCTTCGACGACAACGCAGTGGTGCTCCTCAATGCACAGGATGAACCCCGTGGCACCCGTATTTTCGGCCCTGTAGCAAGAGAGCTTCGCGACAAGCAGTACATGAAAATTGTTTCACTGGCACCAGAAGTGCTCTAATTCCAGACAGTTATGAAACTCGGCATTAAAAAAGGCGATACCGTAGTGGTAATCACCGGCGAAGACAAAGGAAAATCAGGCCGTGTTACTTCTATTGATACCAAATCACAGCGTGTTTTTGTGGAAGGAATCAATATGAAGACGCGCCACACCAAACCCAGCGCTCAGAATCCCAACGGAGGTATTGTAAAATCAGAAGGCTCAGTTCACCTTTCTAATGTACAACTCGTTAGCGACGGAAAACCAACCCGCATCGGACGCAGAACCGAAGGTGACAAAACGGTAAGATTCTCACGCAAAACAGGAAAGACTCTCGACTAACTTCTTCCAAATTCTTCTTAAAGCCTCTCCCTAACAAGAGAGGCTTTTTATTTTACCTCAAGGCTGTTCTATCACGGGGCTTAAATTTTAAATTTACGCTTAAACAGAACCAAACCCATGAAGAAAACTTTCTTATTGCTCATGAGCTGCAGCTTGTTGGCTCAATCCGCCTGGGCTATCAATCCTGCCGATAAAAAGCAGGATCGCCCGTATCGCTTACTAAACATTGGTATTGTAGCTGCTCCTGAGGCCGGCTTTAGACTCGTTGACAGTCGGGATAACACAGGAGATCTGCTTAAAGACAAAACACTCATTGGAGAAGAACGTCCCTGGATTGGCTTTTCTACAGGATTAAGTTTAGCTGTACATCCCATCAAATTTCTGGGCGTAGAAACAGGGATTTTGTTTTCTGAACTGAACTACAAAACACGCTCCATTCAAGCTGTTGGCGGAGATTTTACCGTTCGATCGAGATACAGAACCATTGACATACCGGTTCGCGTGAATTTTTATGCAGGAAGCGAGAAAACACGCTTTATAGCAGGTTTGGGAGGTTCCTTGAACGCTGCACTTTCCAGTTCCTATATTCTCAACTCCTCCGCCACAACTGTATCGGGAATGGAAGAGGCCATCGGCGGCATCCGCAAAATCAACTTTAGCCCCACTCTGTGGCTCGGCTTAGAGCATCAAATTACCAAAAACATCATGTTTCGCTTCGAACCGGTACTGAGGATGCGTGCCGTTAACTCAATTGAAGAAGATGCTTCTATCAATGCAGCTACCATTCTGAATAAAAATTTCCCTACCGGAAGCTGGGGCAGCAATAGTACCATTTTCGGAGGAAAAAACATCCATATCTATCAGGCGGCTGTCGGATTTAATTTCGGCTTCTACGTAGGAATACTCTAAAACATTCGAACAAAGCAAACAATTAAAAACGGCGGGGTAACCCGCCGTTTTTGATTGATATAATGACTCCATTCAATCCTGTCATTTGATAAAATCAGGTGTTTGAACAGTTCACAAGCCGGCAAATGATCTGAAAATTATTGCAGCCGATCATCTGATAGAAGAAAAAAAAGGCTGCCTAAAACAGACAGCCTTAATAAAATGATTGAAAGAAACTTATTTGCTCACCACAAACAATCTGCTGGCAGTAAACTTTCCATCTGCAGTAACCGCAGCGAGATAAGTACCTGCCGGGATGTTACTGAGGTTAATATTCAAGCTATTCTTTCCAGAGACAAGGTCGTTGTAGTCATAAGTAGCGACCACTCTGCCAGGCAGATCAATGACCGACACTCGAACATCTGCACCTCCATTCAGTTCAAACTCGAGGGTTGCTGCATTGGTAGCAGGATTAGGATAAATCCCGAGATGATCAACCTCTGCAGAAAGTTCCTGATTGCCTGCAACTAACTTACAGTTTGATGGAGTTATTGTGGTAGATCTGTAAAGTCCGCGGCCATGGGTGCCTATATAAAGTACTGGGCAATCTTCATCATACAGTTTTTGCTGGCGCAAACGGAATACAGCAACTCTGGGTAAGCCCTCATTGTCATAAGTCCAGTTAGCGCCTCCATTGTTAGAAGAAAATACACCAAATTCGGTTCCGATGATGTAGTTCTGATTGTTTTCACGATCAATCACAACATCGAAAACAGGAATATCAGGAAGATCATTAGTGATGTTATTGAACGTAAGTGTTGATGTTGCATTTGTAGAACGGAACACATGACTTACTCCACCGAAACCGGCGACTACGGCAAGTACATGGTCGGGATCATTTTCATCAACTGAAATACCTTCGATTCTCCGTCCGGCAGCAACATTGGCGAAAGTCATGGTAACTCCTCCGGTTGTGGGATTCCAAAGCTGGTTGGATCCTGCCGGTTGGGTGTAATCAGCTGTATTCAGACCGGTGAAACGATATACCCTTCCCCCATCTGTTCCTACATAAAGAATATTTCCGTCTTTGGACATCGCAAAGCTAAGCGGGGTTCCCATGGAGGTGGGGCCATTCAAACGATACCAACGTGGGATATTGGCCAAATCAAGAGCATCTGTAGTCATCCATACACCACAGAAAGAAGAAAGGAACAATCTTGATTTGATGGGGTCCGGAATCTGGATGGAAGCTCCCTGAGCAAGCGGAGCAGTGAGAGTATATGTAAATCTTGTCTTGGCAACACGGCTAATGGCAGTTACCGTTTCACCCGCCTGATAATCACGGTCTGCAACGAATTCAACAGTTAATGCAGAATTGGTTGCTGTTGTTGTTTCGCCGAGGAAAAAAGGAGTAATGAAGGGAGCATTGCTGTTTTCCTGACCACCGCAACGACTGGGCTGAGATTCGCCTCTTGGATCAATTTTGATGTCAAAGAAATCCACATAAGAACCACCGCCGTTTCCGGATCTTTTCACTTCACCGTAGTAAACACCCGCGAAAGAAACATTTCTGTCAATGTGAGAGAAATCAACGTAAATACCGTCTCCGCCGTACACCATTTCTGCTGCCTGACGCGTATTACCACGGAGATTAACAAATTGAGTTCCATTGTCCTGAGTTCCTCCCATGACCTCGCCTGAACGACTTGCAGCCACCGAATAAAACTGGGTAACATTAAAACCTTTGTTCTTAACCTGATAGTTGGGGAATGGAAAGGAAGACAGCGCATTGGTAGACTTGTATACTCCACCGTCACATCCAACATACATTACTTCAGGATTCTGATCATCGAGCACAATGCTGTGTTTGTCGGGGTGAATGTAATTGGGGTTGGCATTTCCCCCGCCCAAGCCGACATCGGAAAGTTTCCAGCCTGACTGATCAGACCAGCAGAACAAGTCGATACCTCCAAGATAAAGTTTGTTGGGATCAATTGGAGAAACAGCAATTACGTTGTCATACCAGCCCTGGCAATTGGGTCCAAATGGGTCGAACAGAGGACCACGGAAACCAATTTGAGACCAGGTATTCCCGCGATCAATTGAGCGGAAAACCGCAAAAGTACAACCGCTGGTAGTCGCGATTGAGATATATACGAAATTGGGATCAGAAGGCGCAATGGCTACTTCAATCCTTCCCTGCTGGGCGGGGAAGCCCGGGTTTGTTAAGGTGGCCACAGCCTCCCAGCTCAAACCGCCATTGGTTGAACGAACAAGCTTTCTTCCCATTCCGCCGCCTACTGCAGCAAAAAGTGTTGTACCATCCTTACTCCATTTCACATCACCGGTGCTGCCTCCATAACCGTTCGGAAGAGTACAAAGGGTCCAGGATGCACCCCCATTTGTAGTTTCATAGAGCCCACCATTGGTAGCCGCAATGATATGGTCGTCATTATTGGGATTGATAGCCAACCTGTTTACCATTGCCCAGGGATGACTGTTATTGAGAGTTCCTGTCTGACGGGTAGATACAATGTGCTCAACTGAACCATCTGTCGCTTTGATCTTATAGATACCATTGCCGACCTGCCCGCTATTGAGAGAGATACCAATAGGTTGGGCATGACCCTCACCCGTGCCGATGTAGATGTTTCCAGCTTTATCTTGAGCTATGCAAGAAATGGCCTGAAAATCACAGCAATTGGTTTCTGTCCAATTATTCGAACCGTCGGTGGATTTCCATAATCCACCACTAACACCACCTGCCCAGATGGTATTTCGGGAAGGATCACGGTTATCTATCAATATGGCTCGGCAACGACCGCCCACATTATCAGGACCCATGAATTCCCAATTAAGATTTAGGGCTCCTGCGCGATTACCCGATTGCTGACGGGCATTGATTTTCTCAACAGCCTGATAATACTTGTTGAGATCAAACTCGCCGTTTGCATCTACCAGTCGAGCTGATCTGAAGCGGGCGGCTTCCAGAGCGATTTTGGCCTTATCTTCTTCTTCGGCATTTTTTGCAAGACGGAAGGATCCGGGCACTTTGTTGCCTCCGGCTTGGGCAAGAAAACCTGCCGAAACCAGGAAAGCTGCTACTATTGAGTATTTCCGTTTCATAATGAAGGATTTGTTTACAAAGTTAAACCATAAAATCAAGAAGAGGTTGAGTGTTAATGTAAAAATGAAGTCAATCTTGAGATTAATTGATCTTTATTCATAGCAAGAGGAAAACTCCCTGATTTAGCATATCTTAAGTTCAAGATTTTTCTGCGCATCGTGCAGGAGATTACCTTCGCCATATGAATATACGGTACATCCGGCTGCTATTGGTTTTTATTACCATCGCATTGATTGCACTGATCGGAATTCAGGTTAACTGGCTCAGGCAAAATTATCTGGGAAGAGAAGAACGTTTCGACCAGAGTGTTTATACCGCACTAGGCCATCTGCCACAAACCATAGCAAAAGAAGAAGCTGCAGCTTTTTTCAAAGATGCGGGCTATCCGGAGAGTGCGGGTTTCAGGAGGGTTTTTGACACCATTCAATCCATCAGGCAGATGAATAAAAATTTTGCGCTGCTGGACTCTGTAGGGCAAAAAGCCATGAAATTCGGATTTACGGATACAAGCGGAGGTTTTGTTTCAAAATTTTTCGGGAGTGTAGAATACATGAATGAAAGCGATCCTTTGCTTCCTGATTTCCGCACCGAACAGCCTGCGGTTAAGACTAAAGAGCATCAGAAACATATCATTGAAATGCAGTTTAAAAAGTATCACCGGCTGTTTCAGGATCTGGCGGTTCAATTCATGTTAGACGACAAATGTCTGCAAGAAAGGGTCGATTCATCCAGAATCGAGCAGCTTTTGGCGAAGGAACTTCATGATGCAGGTTTGCAGACCGGATACAGATATGCAGTGTATGACAACTTCAATCCGGGCATGCTGTTCGGCACCATCAGTCAAGAAGACAAAGCCAATACTCCATGTTTTTATACTATCCCGCTTTTCCCCAACGATCTCTATGAAAACTCAGGTATGCTGGTGGTTTATTTTCCCCATAAAACGGGTTATCTGATCCAACAAATGTGGTTGATGTTATCTGCAACCATAGCCATATTGCTAATTATTGGCATGTCATTTGGTTCAACTGTATTCATCATCTTCAGGCAAAAGAAGCTGGATGAACTGAAGAATGATTTCATCAATAACATGACTCATGAATTCAAGACTCCTGTAGCTACTATTTCACTGGCCAGTCAGATGCTTTCCAATTCAAAGATTTCAGGGAATCAGGGTAAGGTAGAAAACTATGCACAGGTTATTCTGGATGAAAGTAAGCGGCTGAGTGGTCATATAGAAAATGTACTTCAGGCAGCAAGGCTTGAACGCGGAGAATTCAGGTTGAAAGTGGAATCCATTGATTTAAACCAGATGATCAATGATATTGCCGATTCACTCAAACTTAGGATTCAGAATGAAAACGGAGAACTGATTAGAAAACTCGACACCAAAGTGCAGATACTGGAAGGCGATTCTTTCCATCTTTCCAATGCCATTTACAATCTATTCGACAATGCCATTAAATACCGCAAAGAGAGTCATTTACGCATGGAAGTAATCACAACTCACGCCGGCGATGGCGTAATCGTCAAATTAAAGGATGAAGGCATCGGAATCAGCAAAGAAAATCTGAGTATGATTTTTGAGAAATTCTACCGGGTACCAACAGGGAATCTGCACAATGTAAAAGGCTTTGGTCTTGGACTGAACTATGTTAAGTTTATAGTAGATGCCCACCGGGGAAGAATCAGAGCAGAAAGTGAGCCAGGCCATGGCTCAACCTTTGAGGTTTTCATCCCTTATAAAACTGTTAATAATTAATAAGCAATCTAACCCAAGCCGAATGCTCACGTTAAATTTAACAATTGATCTATCAATCAAATTCCAAATACTATGAGTGCCAAAAAGAAAATTTTGCTGGTTGAAGACGATCTGAATCTCGGCAACCTGCTTCAGGACTCTCTTGAGCTGAAAAATTTTGACGTAACGCTGAAAAGAAACGGCGAAGAAGGCCTGACTGAATTCAAGAACGGCCGTTTTGACATGTGTATCCTAGATGTGATGATGCCCAAAAAAGATGGATTTACTCTCGCCAGGGATATCAAGCGCATCAACACCTCAGTGCCCATCATTTTTCTTACTGCAAAATCGCTGAAAGAAGACACCATTGAAGGTTTGAAAATCGGGGCAGACGACTATGTAACCAAGCCATTCAGCATGGAGGAACTTAGTCTCAGAATTGAAAATATTTTCAGAAGGATGCCCAAGCCTGAACTTCCGGATCAGTCTGAGTTTCAATTGGGAAAGTACCAATTTGATAATCAGACCCGCCAGCTCAGCATTGGAACCAACATCGTTAAACTAACTACCAAGGAATCTGAACTCCTGAGAATGCTTGCTCTGTACAAGGATAAAGTGCTGGAGCGTGAGATTGCACTAAATGCAGTCTGGGGAACAGACAGTTATTTTGCGGGAAGAAGTATGGATGTGTACATTGCTAAACTTCGCAAATACCTGAAAGAAGACCCTTCTATCGAGATTTTGAATGTTCACGGCACAGGCTTCAAATTGCTGGTCAAAACCCATTGAAAATTCTTTTTGGGATTTCGGCTTTAAGGTTTGAATTTCGCGGGCTAAAACCCATAAAGAAATGAGCCAGAGCCCGATCCGCGACTTCATGAGCAGGAACTACCTGCATTTCAATGCCGCAGCCATGGTAGATGCTGCCAAGGCATATGAAACCCATTTACTGGAAGGCGGTAAAATGATGATTACTCTAGCCGGCGCCATGTCTACTGCCGAATTGGGGATTTCACTGGCAGAGATGATCAGACAGGGCAAGGTGGATATTATTTCCTGCACAGGAGCAAACCTGGAAGAGGATCTGATGAACCTGGTTGCTCATGATCACTACAAGCGCGTTCCCCATTACCGCGACCTTTCGCCTCAGGATGAATGGGATCTGCTGGAAAACGGATTTAACCGTGTGACTGACACCTGTATTCCGGAAGAAGAAGCTTTCAGGAGACTTCAAAAGCACATTCACCAATTGTGGAAAGAAGCCGACGAAAAAGGCGAGCGATACTTTCCGCATGAGTTCATGTATAAAATGATATTGTCGGGAGATCTGAAACAATACTATCAGATTGATCCAAAAAACAGCTGGATGGTGGCTGCGGCAGAGCGCAATCTTCCCATCGTGGTACCCGGCTGGGAAGACTCTACCATGGGAAACATCTTTGCTTCCTACTGCATCAAGGGCGAAATCAAGGCCACAACCGTAAGAGGAGGAATTGAATACATGGTTTGGTTATCTGATTGGTACCGAAAAAATTCAGAAGGAAAGGGTGTGGGCTTTTTCCAGATCGGAGGTGGCATTGCGGGAGATTTTCCAATCTGTGTAGTTCCTATGGTGTATCCGGATCTGTATGGGCATGATGTTCCTTTTTGGGCATATTTCTGTCAGATTTCAGATTCCACCACAAGTTATGGGTCCTATTCGGGAGCCGTTCCGAATGAAAAAATCACCTGGGGCAAGTTAAGTGTAGATACACCGCGTTTTGTCATTGAGAGTGATGCCACCATTGTTGCTCCGCTGATGTTTGCATGGATTCTGGGACAATAAAAATTTCCCTTGCGGGAATAGGATTGTTCCTTCTTCTGCAGGCCTGCCAATCAGATCAAAACAATGAATCAGATTCGCTGCCGCCCAAACTGAGCGGAAAGTCTGAAATCTTGTTTTTAGAGAACTTCAAAGGCCGGTCTGCCCGTGAGTCCGGCTATTTTTCAAACCACATTATGACCCGGCGTCTGTCTAATCTCCTGAAACCGGAAATAGAAGAAGCATTGAAATGGACCGAAGACCGTTCTGCTTTGGTTGAGGGTGAAAAAGGAAAGACCTTGGTCATCGGCAAGGATTCTGCCGGAAAAATCATCGGATTTGTTCACAGCTGGTCTGCAGAGGATGCCATTGCCTTCGGTTGGTTGGGAAAAGAAGGATGGAATGTGAGGAAAGAGTATTCTTCACTGAAGATCCCAACATCAATTCCTCTGCCGGAATCCCAGCCTTGATTACCTTATCGGTTCAGATTCCTTTCGCGCTTTTTCAAGAGATTCTCTCACCGAAGGATGAGCGATGGCAATGAGCGCCTTTGCTCTCTGCTCCAATGACTTTCCATAAAGATCGGCTATGCCGTATTCTGTAACCACATAGCGAATATGCGCACGGGTGGTCACCAC
>CAZUHX010000020.1:19156-26134 GCA_964620795.1 uncultured Chitinophagaceae bacterium | reverse complement strand
ACGTGATGGAAAAATTAAACCGGGATGAACAATCATTGAATGTACTTCCGGAAATACCGGAATGGGGCTTGCACTTGCGTCCGTAGTTAAAGGGTACAAATGTATTTTTACGACTACCGATAAACAGTCAAAAGCCAAGGTAGATATCCTTCGTGCGGTGGGAGCCGAAGTTATTGTATGCCCTACCAATGTTGAACCTGAAGATCCGCGCTCCTACTATTCGGTGGCTAGGAGGCTTGCAAAGGAAATTCCGAATTCGTATCACATGAATCAGTACGATAATCTGAGCAACCGAGAAGCACATTATCTGTCAACCGGTCCCGAAATATGGGAGCAAACCGAAGGTAAAATCACCCATTATGTTACCACCATCGGAACGGGAGGAACAATTTGCGGCACTGCAAAGTACCTCAAAGAAAAGAATCCCGAAATTCAGGTTTATGGAATTGATGTATATGGATCACTACTGAAGAAATACAAGGAAACCGGCCAGATTGATCATAATGAAGTTTATCCCTATGTAACTGAGGGTATAGGTGAAGACTTTGTCCCTGAAAACTATGACATGACGCTCATCGATCATATTGAACAGGTTACCGATAAAGACGGAGCGGTAATGGCCAGAAGACTTGCCAAAGAAGAAGGTCTGTTTTGCGGATACAGCGCGGGAACTGCATTACAAGGGGTATTGCAAATTGCAGATCGATTCAAGGAGGGCGATTTGGTTGTAATCATTCTGCACGATCACGGAAGCCGGTATGTGGGTAAGATTTACAATGATGACTGGATGCGTGAGAGAGGCTTTTTAGCTGATGAAATAGTTACTGCGAAGTCTCTCATTGAAATGAAAAAACTGAACAAATTGGTTTCTGTTTCAAAACACCATACGGTTTCAGAGGCATTTCATTTGATGAAAGAGAATAACGTAACTCAATTGCCGGTGATGGAAAACGATGAGCCGGTGGGAAGTATTTCCGAACACCTGATTTTGCATCTGTTGATGGAACAACAAGATGCTAAGTCTGCAAGTTGCGGATCGGTAATGAAAGCTCCTTTCCCTGAGGTGGCTCTGATGCATTCGGCAGAAGAAATTTCAAAACACATCACACGCGATAATTCTGCTGTTTTAGTAAAAGCAACCTCCGGACAGTATCACATCATTACTGAATATGATCTGATCGAAGCAATGGCCTGATGCTCACGCATACGGTTGTTGATCAGATGGGGCGCTGGGTCGAGCTGCCGGTCCGGCCACAAAGAATCATATCTCTTGTTCCTTCGCAGACTGAACTTCTTTCCGATCTCGGCCTGCTGCCGCACTTGTGTGGTATTACCTCATTTTGTATACATCCCAAAGACCTACTCAAAAACATCCGCCGGCTTGGAGGAACCAAGCAATATCGGATGGATCTGATCGCGGAGCTGAAACCGGATCTGATCATCGGAAATAAAGAAGAAAATGATCAAGAGGGAATCAGGTTTCTGTGGGATCGCTATCCTGTATGGATGAGCGATATCTATGATCTAATGGATGCGACTAAAATGATCCGGTCCATCGGTTTCATTACAGGGAAGCCATCGGAAGGCGAGCAGATTGCCCGGTGCATTGAAAAGAGCTTTGCTCAATTGGAACATGGCAAGCCTTCTGTAAAGGCAGCCTATCTGATCTGGAAAGATCCCTGGATGGCTGTCGGTTCTAATACATTTATCCATGCAATGATGCAGCATGCCGGTTTTGAAAATGTATTTGAGGATCTTGAAAGGTATCCTGTTGTAAATCTTGATGACTTGGTTCAAAGAAAGCCGGACTTGGTACTTCTGTCTTCCGAGCCGTATTCTTTCCGTGAAAATCACTTGCGAGACTTTGAAGAGCGAACGGGGCTCAAAGCCGTTCTGGCAGACGGAGAGTTATTCAGCTGGTATGGCAGCAGGCTTTTAAAGTCGGCGGCATACTTTTCAGCCCTGAGAAGTCAGCATTCCCGGGAATTGTAGCAGCGAGCTGAGACGATAATCGGCGATGGAAAAGCGTGGATCGCTGTGATTTTCGTGCTCCGGAATTGCAACACAGTTCATTCTTGCAGCTTTCGCTGCGATGACCCCATTAATGGAGTCTTCCAAAACGAGGCAATGCGGTGGAGAAATGGAAAGCACTTCTGCAGCTCTGAGAAAAATAGCAGGATGAGGCTTCCCCCAATTTTCAAACTCAGCTGAGAGCAATTGTGGAATTGAATTATTAATCCCAAGTTTTTTTAAAACCGCATGAATCAGCTTCATGGGTGATCCTGAGGCCAGAGCAACTGCACTAGTGTGTTTGCGGGCTGCATATATAGCTTCATCTGCTCCGCTGATCATTTCAGCCTCATTACAGATGTAATACTCCATGGCTTCGATTACTTCATGAAAGACCGTCTCTTTTGATTTATTATTCCAAGGCTTTCGGACATACCAGTATTCAACCACCTCCTGAAAGCGATATCCCATGGTCTGCCTGCAGTCGTCTTCGGTCAGTTGAATGCCGACTGTAGAAAAGACTTCCATTTCAGCCTTTCTCCAATAAGGCTCGGTATTGATAAGCAGGCCATCCATATCAAAAATGATGGCTTCGGAGTGATGTGCGGGGATCTGCCGATTCATTCTAAATTTGTGGCTCATAATTAATCAATCTCTTTAAAACAGAGCCTTTGGACTTTTCTCATCTGATTCACATGTTTTTGGGGGAAGACCCCAAAGCAGCCGGTCTGGTTGTAATGAATTTGATCCTGATCGAGAGCATGCTTTCGGTAGATAATGCCGCTGTGCTAGCCACTATGGTGATGGACTTGCCTGAGAAGGATCGCAGGCGGGCTCTGAGGATCGGAATCTTTTTTGCCTATTTCTTCAGGGGAATGTGCCTGCTCTTCGCAAGCGTTCTTATCAAGGTAAGCTGGCTTAAATTGCTTGGTGGCCTTTACCTGGTATATCTGGGATTTGATTTTTTAATCCGGAAGCTGTTTCGAAAAGAGATCTCGGAAGATCAGGAAGCAATGGAAGACGGTCCTGTAAAAAAAATGCTCAAAGCTGTCCTCAGTCCATTCTGGGCAACTGTGTTGCTGGTTGAGATCATGGATCTTACCTTTTCAATAGACAATGTATTTGCTGCCGTCGCCTTTACCGATAATATCTATCTGGTATGTCTTGGTGTATTTATCGGAATCATCACAATGAGACTGGTAGCTTCTTCCTTTGTAAAGGTGATGGAACAGTTTCCATTTCTTGAGACCAATGCATTTCTGGTTGTATTGCTGCTCGGCTTGAAACTTGTGTTCAGTTATCTCTGTCATTCATATCCCATGGAGAGTCTGTGTAGTGTTCTTGAATCAGAACATATGGATCTGTATTTTTCCATATCAACTGTCGGACTTTTCCTATTGCCTATACTGAGCAGTTTGCTTTTTAATTTTCCCAAAAAGAAATTGAAGGCTGAATCCTAAAATATTTTAATTACATATATGAAAAGAGTAGCTGTTTTTAGAAAAGCGCATTTCAATGCTGCACATCGTTTATTCAGAAAAGATTGGGATGATGTTCGCAACAAAGAAATATTCGGATTGTGTTCGAATCCCCATTTCCACGGACACAACTATAAGCTTGAAGTGAAGCTGAGTGGTGACATCGATCCTGAAACCGGATATGTAATAGATTTGAAAGAATTGAATATGATTATTGATCGTGAAGTGCTTGAAAGATTTGATCATAAAAATCTGAATCTGGATACAGAAGAGTTTAAAGAACTCATTCCCACCGGAGAAAATATTGTATGGGTCATATATGATAAATTACGATCTGCATTACCTGAAAAATACACGCTAAGTGTAAGGTTATGGGAAACAGATAGAAATTATTTTGAGTATCCTGCATGATTTGAAATGCCGTGTCTTTCTGATTAATGTCATTTATACAATATTTTTTTTGGTCTTATAAAGTATTGATAATCAATAACATCTGAATTATAAATTCAATAAATTGAATAAAATCACTGATAAATTGTGATTATTTTCAGCTGAGACTGTAACAAAATATCAGGGCTTCTCGAATACGATAGAAACCCCCGGATATGAAAACGTTTACACTTAGCTTCTTCTTCAGCCTGATCCTTCTCACTGCAACTGCACAGAATCCTGTTATACAAGGTGGAAACATGGCTCCCATAGGCTTCAAAAGAACAATCAAGCAATATGGTTTAATGTCTCCTGGCGGACGCGGATTTGGAATGAACTGGAATTACAGTACGCTCGGAGCAAATCCTGAATCTACCTATGAAATGGAAGTTGTAAATCCTGCTTCTACTCCTTCAGGAAGCCAATATCCTTTGTCAAATTATGCACATAAGTATTCAAGAGCAGGGATTTCGAGTTACAATTATTTTCTTCAGAATGCTCAAGGTGTAGAATTGGTTGCCGTTGAAGTTCCCGCAAGTCCGGTTGATTACTCTGCCAATACCATGAAGGATGTGAAGTTTCCTATGAATTACAGAGAAGTATGTAGCGATAATTACGAATCAACTCAGGGAACCGGTTCTATCAGCATTGAGTACGATGCTTATGGCACTTTCTCGACTGCCGATACTACCTACACCAATGTTGTTAGAGTGGCCGTATCGGAAACGAATGTCGGTATCATCAAATATACCTGGTACAATCTCAGTCCTTTCTATCCTATTCTTGAGATCAATATGGAGAGAGGTGTTTCACTTTACTTCGCTCCCTACGAAGCTCCCGCAACTCCTGTAGACACTACCACTCAAAATCCTGTAGACACTACCACCCAGAATCCGGTAGATACAACCACTCAAAATCCAGTAGATACTACAACTGCTCAGAACCCCACTGGTATCAACGAAACTGAAACTTCAGATGTTCAGATTTACCCTAACCCTGCTTCTGAACAAGTTCACATCAGCGGCCTCGGAGAAATGACTCAAGTACAAGTATTTGACTTCAGCGGCAGACTGGTTGTAGCCATGAATCCTGCACAAGAAAGCAGTCTGGATGTACGCAACCTCCAAACCGGAAAATATATCATCGTATGTGAGCTCAAAAACGGGAACGTTCGCAGAACAACATTCGCAAAATTCTAAGGACGATTAATAAAAACCAAAATGAAAAAGCCGACCTGCTGGGTCGGCTTTTTCATTTTATGATTATAACTATATTTTTCTAAGCAGCGATGCCTGCGAAATTGCTCCGGCAAACCATAAGAACTCTTCAGCAAACTTTTCAATAGAGGGTGTCAAAGATTCCCCTCTCCACTCTCCATTTTCAGAAATGTGTTGATGAATAGAAGGAACTATGAGCTTTTGAGGCATTGGAAACCCGCCCAAAGATAAGATCAGATGCTGCATCTGAACAGATGCATTAATTCCTCCGAATTTTCCGGTGCTGGTTGTGACAACACCCATGGGTTTCCGATAAAACTCCTTTTGAAAATAGTCCAGAGCATTTTTCATGACCCCGGTGTAGCTTCCATGATATTCAGGACTCAGCAGAATAAGTCCCTGGCTTTGATCCAAAATTTCTTGCAGCCTGTGCAAAGACTCATCCGGCTTTACCTGCCTTTGAAATGTTTCTTCCAGCAAAGGGAGTGGAAAATCAATCAGATCCACCAACTGTGCATCCGCTCCCAACTGTTTCATAACATCTGTTAGTGCCAATGCCAGCAAATGGGATAGTCTTCCGCTTCTTATACTCCCACAAAGAATTGAAATTTTAATAGGGCTCATCTTTTCCTTTAACTGTTTTCAGACGGAATGGTTCAGGCAGAGGCATCTCTTCAATCAAAAAAAAGCCGGACAAAGCAGGCAATATCTGCTTTATCCGGCTAAAGGGTAATCAATAAGTGCTTCAGGGAAGTAAAATCCCCTTCCCTTCAGGAAGTTTTTTATTCATTACAGCTGCGAAACGGGAAGTCAGGATATCATAACGCCTGAGTATTTTTCTTAACTCATCATCCACTGCACTCATGCCATCCAGCTGAGATTGAGTTGGTTTGCCGTCAAAGCCCGCTACTCCGGAATAAATGTCCGTCAGCTTTTCTCTTAACTGCTCTTCTCCTGTAATTGCCGTTCCCTCTTTGGTTGCAATGAGTATTTTCCGCAATCCATTCAGAGAATCACGGAATGCCACAGCATCCTTTTTAACAGACTTCCACTGCATATCCGCCAGACCTGCCTCCAATTGCTTATTCAACAAGTTGATTTTAGCCACGAGATCTGCAAGCTCTTCCTGCATTTTATAAAGCCGCATTACAGTTGTGTAATAGCTTTCCCGATCTGCAGCTGAATGAGCTCCTGTAGGATCTTCTATCAATTCTACAGGCGCTGAAATTTCCTTACCTGCATATTTCAAACGGATAGTATAGGTTCCGGCAGGTACCAGCGGACCAATAAATCCGCCAAAATCAAGACGGGCACCTCCCTCTGCGGCTCTGGGAGGTTTTCTTCTCATATTCCAGTTGATCTTATTGATTCCTTTTCGTTTTGTTCCGGGGAAGCTATTGATCAGATTACCATCTTTATCAAGCACATCAATATTGACTTCGCCTGTCATGATACGGCTCTTGAGAAAGTATGTAATCACACATTCTTCGGTACTGTTCTGTCCTACAAAACTACCTGAGAGCGGCCAGGAGCCTCCGAGTTTACCGTTAGTCACCACACAAGGGCGGCCCTGAATGAAGGCAGCTTCTGCATCAAGAATAGATGAATTGAGTTTGCGGAGTGGTGTTATATCATCAACAATCAGAATGCCTCTTCCATGGGTAGCGATGATGAGATCGTGATCACGCGGGTGTATCTGCAAATCCCTGACCATGGCATATTCAGGAATTTCACTTTTCATCTTTGCCCAATTTTTTCCTCCGTCAATACTGCAGAACAATCCCCATTCTGTACCCAAAAACAAAAGGTCTTTATTGACCGGATCCTGCCTGATTACATTGGCG
>CAZUHX010000020.1:18226-19146 GCA_964620795.1 uncultured Chitinophagaceae bacterium | reverse complement strand
TTGGAATCGGGTCCAGCTTTTCCCCAGATCAGCGGAAACGGCAACGTATGTTTTTTTGTCTCCGTAAGTATGATGATCGAATGTAACATACACTTTATTGCGGTCGAAATGATCGGGTTCAATCGAGCTAACCCAGGCAGCGCGTGGAATCCCGGAAGCGGTGAGTGCATCAGCGGTAATTTTAGTCCATGTAGTTCCGCCATCGGTAGTGTACTGAAGGTTGCCGTCATCTGTGCCCACCCAAATAAAATCATCAGAGAATGGTGATATGGCTACGGTGTAAATAGTGCAGTGATTTTCTGCTGATGAATTATCAACGGTGAGACCGCCGGATTCCTCTTGTTTTTGCTTTGTGGGATCATTGGTAGTTAGGTCAGGGGAAATGCGCTGCCAGGAGATACCTCGGTCAACAGATTTATAAAGAAACTGAGAGGCCGTATAAACCACACTTTTACTTTTACGACCCATTACAATTGGAGTATTCCAATTGAAACGCAATTTGGGATCTGTTTTCCCTTGCTTAGGCTGAACATCCTGGTATTCATTTGTTTTTACATTCACTCTTGAAATATGACCTCCCTGATATTCAGAATATAAAAAATCAGAATTGGAAAGGTCCGGCTGAACCCAGAATCCATCGCCACCGCCCACATTTTTCCAATCACCATTTTGAATACCGCCCGGATTTCTGGAGGGGGCTTTCCATGATCCATTGTCCTGCAAGCCGCAATACACGTTATATGGTGTCTGCATATCATAGGCAACGTGATACAATTGTGATACCGGGAGATAGTTGAGAAAAAGCCATGTATTTCCTTTGTCTAAGCTCATATAAACACCACCGTCTGTACCAAGATACATGTGAGAAGTATTGGAAGGATTGATCCATAAAGCGTGATGATCAGAATGCACCCATCCGC
>CAZUHX010000020.1:0-18216 GCA_964620795.1 uncultured Chitinophagaceae bacterium | reverse complement strand
TGATCCGGCTTCAGTAAATGAATAGCCACCATCGTCGGAAATTGAAAGAGAGAAAGCCGGGCGATAAACTCTTTTGTGGTCTTTAGGATCTACCACAAGGGTAGAGAAATAAAATGGCCGTGCCGTTACATTGGATGTGGAACTTTGTGCTTTCCAGCTCTTTCCGGCATCATCAGAAATGTACAGACCCGCCTTGTCTTTGGCCTCTACTATACTCAGCAAATGAGATGGCCTGGAAGGTGAAACCGTGATGACAATTCGCCCCAGATCGCCCACAGGGAATCCATTGCGAAGCTCCGTCCAACTGATTCCTCCATCAGTTGATTTAAACAGACCGCTACTCTTTCCACCGGAGCTGAAGGCAAAAGGTTTTCTTCGAAACTGCCACATGCTTGCGTAAATCGTTTGAGGATTTGTTGGATCCATTGCAATATCGGCGCAGCCGGTAGCGGCATCTTTATATAAAATTTTCTTCCATGTTTTTCCGCCGTCTTCCGATTTAAACAAACCTCTCTCCTCATGATCATCCCATAAATGTCCCGGAACAGCGGCGTAGATAATTTCTGAATGACGGGGATCAATAATTATTTTACTAATATGTTCGGTTTCTCTAAGGCCCATTCTCTCCCAGTTCTGGCCTCCGTCTTTGGAGCGAAAAATTCCGTCGCCTACCGAAACGGTATTCCGCATATTGCTTTCGCCGGTACCTGCCCAGATTACTTCCGGATTTTGAGGGTCAATGGCCAATGCCCCAATTGACTGGCAATGTTTATCAAATATCGGCTTCCAACTGGCGCCTCCATCCGTAGACTTCCATATTCCACCTCCGGCAGTGCCGGTGTAAATGATTCTGGGATCATTAGAAACAGCTTCAATAGCTGTAATTCTCCCGCCCATTACAGCCGGACCGATGCTTCTCGCCTGCATCATGCCCAAACCTGCTGAACTTATAGATGCCTGGGCAAATAAGCCAGAGTATTGTATCAGAAATAATAAGATTAACACAAATCGATTCATGATTAATTTTTAGGTTTGATAAAATCAGCAACGTTAATTTCGGGATTCACCGTTACTGCATTTACTCTGGAAATCTGACTTCCGGCATCGCCTTTCGTTTCGGTCTGAAAAGGAATGGTGATACCAAAATCCACTTTGGTGTATTCCGCATAAATATTGTCGGCAGTTACTTCTTTATCTTTCAATTTAGTGATCTGGCTCTCCTTGAGGAGCAAACCGCTTTCTGAATCGAAATAGTAATAAACTACATCTCCTGAATTCAGAATGCATTTGATTTTATATGTTTCACTGCCTTCAAGATCATCTTTACCTATATATTCCACCTTATGCCCTTTTGCTGCATAATCGAATAGAGGACCCTGAATATCCATTGATGTCTTCATGGAACGAATCGCGTCGGCAGGCAGAGGCTCGGCTGTTTTATTGCCCTGAAATGGCATGATCGCCCAACCGGAATCTCCTGTAATTACCTGTATGGCGGTTAAGCCCTGAAAACTGAACTCTCCGCGCAAACAGTCCTGCCCGGAACTCTTGCCCAACAAAAGGGAAAAGGGAGCCTCAATTCCCTGGCCGAACTCATATTTACCTGAGTATCTAACCGACTTGATCTGGGTCCACTTTGCCCTGCCGCCAGTTACGTCATAGTAGCGGTTTATAATTTCATCGGCAGACTGTGCCATGGTCACAGAAACCATCAGCATGGAATAAATGGAAAAAAGAATTTTTTTCATATGATTGTTTTTTTCAAAGATTGAAAATTCCAGAAGAACCAGGAAACTTTTGTTACTAAAACGATAATGTCTATTTCCCCCCCGAGCAATAGACCCGTAAATTTGTCTTAGCACGTTCATTTTGCAAATCCAACAGCCTGGTCCAGTCTCTGCATGCTTTATCAATTTCATTTGAACGCTGATAAGTCTGAGCACGTTGTTCCAGAGCCAGTGTGTTTTTATCGTTAATTTCCCAGGCCTTTGTAAAGTCTTTGATTGCTGCTTCAAAGTCTGATTGATGATAGTATACGAGTCCCCTTTTAAAATACAACACATCATCCTTAGTGTAATCAAGCAGTAGCTCTGAATACAATTGAATGGATTCACTGTAACTTCTTTTGTAATACAATTGAGTGGCCAGTTCTTCCTTAGACTTCCGGTGATTGGGAGCTATTTTCAGAATTCGTCGCAGCGTTTTTTCGGCTTGTTCACGATTACCATTACTCAGCTCAACCAAAGCCATCTGGAAGGCAGCATCTACATACAGTGAATCTAGCTGGAGGATACGTTCAAAGTCGCTCTTTGCCAAATCTGTTCGGTCCAGCCGCAAAAGCGCCAAGCCACGGTTATACATGGCGGGAATCCAGTCGGGTCTGAGCCTGAGTGCCTCACTATACTTAAACAAAGCGGTTTCGGTTTCTCCGGCATAAAAAGCCCTTACTCCGTCTCCGTACAGTATTAATGCAGGTTCATCCTGAGCTCTCAACTTTAATGAAACAAACAGGAACACAACAAGTATTAGAAAACACCTGAATTTTATCATCTGCTAAAGATGTGAAATAGCCTGTTAAAATGGAAGTACTCAGATCTGCAGGAATTGTTTAAATATGCAAAGCAAGATGAAAGCCCGTCCAGACATTTCTATAGTTGTTCCGGTATACAAGAGTGCAGGGATTCTGCCTGAGCTTGTGAATCGCCTATCTCAAGCGCTTACAGAGATAAATCACGAGATCATACTTACCGATGATTGCAGTCCGGATGAAAGCTGGAAAGTTATTAAAAGCTTATCAAAGGAATTCAGTAATGTTCATGGCATCAGGCTCGGCAAAAATGCAGGACAGTTTATGTCAACACTTGCAGGTATAAGCAGGACGCAAGGCACATATATTGTGACTATTGATGATGATCTGGAATATGACCCTAAAGATGTTTTAAAATTGTACCATAGAATTTGCTCCGGCGATTACTATCTGGTGTTTGGAATAGCTCCCGCTAAATACAAGATACAACACCAAAACCCTTTATTTGCTTACACAAGGAACAGATTTATAAATTTTATATGGAAAAAATTCCCAACCGATAGTTTCAGGATTTTCCATCGGAATACAATGTTTGATTCCGACGGAAAGTTTGTACCAAAGATTCATTTTGAGGCATTTGTTAATCATTATATAAGTGCAGATCGGGTGGCCTATGAAGAAGTAAGTTATCATCAGCGATATGAAGGTTCATCCAATCATTCACTGCCGGAGAAAGTCCGGATTTTTATAAAATATAGTATAGAATATTATCCTTTGCCCGTTTTTCCCTTGGCCATGATTTTAGGTCCGACATTAATATGCGCAGTCCTGCTTGAGTTTTTTCTGTTTAGCGGAAAAGCAACCCAATTGCTGCTATATACTTTATCCGCATCAACCCTGTTTATAGCGCTGCTGGTACTCGGCTATATCTCGCATATCTACAGAGTAGCCAAAAATCTGCCGCCATACAGAATCATTGAATCCACCTCATGAATTCAAAGTGACATACAAAATTGACGGGCATTCAATCAAAAAAACAGTATACAAACAATTTAAATGCAACGGATTTAGCTGGCCTTCCGGACTATAAAAAGATACTGTACATTGCAGCTTCTCCGGTAAATCCCAATCAAGTCAGGCAATGAGTGCTGAGCGCCTTTTCAGAAATCCCCATTTTCAGATGCATCTGTCCATATTTCTTTGGGGATTTACAGCCATCCTTGGAAAGCTCATCACGCTAAACGAAAGTTTGCTTGTCTGGTACCGGATGGGAATCACACTGCTCACGCTGGGTATTTATGCCCTGCTGATGAAAAAGCCTTTGAAAATTCCGATCAAAGAGATGCTTAAAATGAGCGGTATCGGTGCTATCCTGGCCATTCACTGGGTCTTTTTTTACGCTGCAATAAAATATTCAAATGTATCGGTAACCCTAAGTACTTTCTCATCCACTGCACTTTTCACCGCCATACTGGAACCACTGCTTACCGGACGTAAAATAAGAGTATCTGAGATTATCCTGAGTCTGATTGCCATAGCTGGAATCCTGATCATCACTGAATCGGCTGAAGCTTATGTTACAGGAATCATACTTGCGCTCGGTGCTACTTTCGTGGGCAGCTTTTTCAATATTTTAAATAAGTCTATTGTGCAGAAAACAGACTCGGTAGTTGTCTCATTCTACGAGATCAGTACCGGCTGGATCATATTGAGTTTATTACTTCCATTGCTGCTCAAAATCAGTGATGTACCATTCAGTTTACCAAGTTCACCGGATTGGATATATCTCAGTATACTCGCAGTATTCTGTACGCACATGACCCTGATCCTTTCGCTGAATGCTTTAAAAAAGTTAAGTGCATTTACTCTTAATCTGGCCATCAATCTTGAGCCGGTATATGGTATCGCACTTGCCTGGATTCTGTTTCCTAAAGATGAACGTATGGATACAGGCTTTTATGTAGGAGCCTCTCTGGTCATGATTTCTGTTGCTTTGCATGCCTGGTTAAGCTTGCGTGCTCAGACTGATTCCCCTGATGTCAAAGCCTCTAACTGAGTCCAGATCGGATCATCAGGTACAGGCGCCAAAATTCCCAAAATCTCTTTAGTGACCGGATGGGGAAAGGAGACAAATCGCGAATGCAGATTGATTGATCCGTCTCCATTGCCTCTGCGCGCACCGTATTTTACATCTCCTCTTATCGGATATCCTATGGCTGCCAGCTGCACTCTGATCTGGTGATGCCTGCCGGTATGAAGATTTACTTCGAGAAGAGAATGATGATCGGTAGATGCAAGAACTTTATAATCAAGAACTGCTTCCTGAGCTTCAGGCATTTTAGCCGTAACCACTTTCGAGAAATTCCGATTATGGTCCTTTCTGATCCAGTGGCGAAGCGTTGCCGTTTCGTTTTCAGGCCTGCCGGAAACTATTGCCCAATAGGTTTTTTTAATCTCACGATTTCTGAATGCTTCATTGATTCTGCTCAGTGCCTTACTGGTCCGGGCAAAAATGACTACGCCGCTTACAGGCGTATCAATTCTGTGGGTAATACCCAGAAATACATCTCCAGGTTTGCCGAATTTATCTTTGATGTATTTCTTAACCAGCTCTTCCAGACAAGGAATAGCTGCATCATTATACTGAACACTCATTCCGGCGGGTTTATTAACCAGCAATAAATGATTGTCTTCAAATAAAATATTTAATTCTTCCATATAACATCTTTTCTTGTCATCAGGTTTGTTTCCGGATCCGGTGCAATTCCTTTTAAGATAAAATCAGCCATTTGCTCTGAGAAATGGGGAATCAGCGAGGCTCCTTTGGTTCCCATTCCATTAAACATATACAATTTATCATATACCGGGTGTTTACCCAAGAAAGGACGGCGGTTTGCAGTTGATGGCCTGAGTGCTGAGAGATGTTGGAGCAAAACAGGGAAATCCGAATAAAATCTGCTTACCTTCCTGAGTATCTCAGTTTGCCCTGTTTCTGAAGGCTGATCATCATCAAACTGATTGTAATAAGTAGAGCCGGCATACCACACATCAGATGTTCCGGGAACTTTACCCAAAACTCCATCACCATTTAAAATTCCACCAAAATCCAGCTGAGAAAATTTTAAGTGCAGGCATTCACCCTTATTCAAACGAAATGGCAAGCTGTGAAAAAATGGATTACGAATGCCTGCTGCTCCCTCACAGAATACAATACAATCAAAATACTCTTGTTTCCAGGCTGCTGTCTCCGGTTCTATATCATCCATATTCACAAAATCGCACCGATAAACACCTTGTTGCAAGAAGAACTTCTTCATTTGATCAAGCAGAACAGATGTATTCAGCTGATATGAATGATTAATTTTTAAATATTTAAGGGTTTGATTTAATCCCGGACTTTTCAAATCAATGGCTTGCTGTTCGGGCAGATATAAGGCTACATCAGGATCTCCAGACCTAAGCAGCCAGCGGTTCATACTATTCAGATCCGGGATCAGTCTGTAGAGTGAAACATCTTGTAGAATACTGAGTCCAAAGTGAGACTCTATCTCTCTGTATAATTTAAGTGCCGTACTCAACAGTACAGGGAACTTCCAGCTCAGACTAAGATTCCGCCCTGTGAGCGGATTTATCAAACCATTGGCTATCCTGGAAGCTGTAACAGAATGTCCCGAATCGACTATGAAAACATCACACGATCGTTTCTTCAGCTGCCAGGCAAGAATACTTCCGGCAAGCCCCTGACCCACAATCAGGATACGCTGAGCCATTAGCGGAAGTAGGACAGATCTTTACCTTCGGAAGAAGCATCTCCTGCATCCTCGTTTTCTTCCGACTCGGCAGGCGGAAGTTTACTGAGCTTATACCTGAAGTACAAAAACAATGAAACTTCCATGGCTAAAACTACAGGAAGATATGGCGCAATGGCCTTCAACTTTTCCGGATCTGTAAAAGTATCAGCTCCAAAAAACCAGATTAGCCAAAAACTAAAAAACAAAAGAATACCAAAATAGGTGAGCACAAACTGCATCACGGGCTTCCATGGAGGAAGTCCTTTCGAAGCTGCAAGCCGGTGCAGATGAAAAGAAAAGTATAAAAGCAAAGCCAGGTCTAACATACTATGAATGTCATTTGTTTTTTACAGGCTTTATCGAATTTTTGATGAGCATATAACTGTGTTCAATCATCCATCTTATCGTTTCAGCCGAGAGTTCAGGAACGCAAATTACTGTATTCCAGTGAGATTTATTCATGTGATAGCCCGGAAGTACCAGATCAGGAAATTGAGCCCTGTAATCAGGAACCAGTTCAGGATCCATTTTGAGATTAAGCCTTGAAGGCACAACCTCCAGAGGCATAAGAGCAAATATTTTCTTTTTAAATCGAAAAACCAGCACATCAGGCCCAAAGGGCAGGTCTTCGGTGACGTCCTCTAAACTGAGACAAAAATTACGTAAAGCCTCATTGTGGTGCATATTGCCTCTAGGTTTCGTCTTGAAGCTTTTGATAAGCACGAATAAATATAGCCCCCAGATTTTTGTGGGGTGGAATGTAATCAAGGAACCTTTCCAGAGCCTTTGGGTTATTTTTTACCTTTTTCGCCAATTGATCCCAAATCTCCTGCCAGAGCATATCTTCACCATTTTTGAGCCTGTCTGCCATGATTTTAAGCATAGGATTATTAACAAACATTGTCCCTATCTGCTTTGACGAAATGACATTAACATCAGAGGCTCTGTCAAAAATTTTCGACAAGCTGTTGTAACCGCCGCAGGAACCAAGGATAAATACCTCGGTGGTAGGTACAATTTTTTCAATCGTTTTATAGGCATAGTAGCTGTGTCCCCTATGCACCAAAATATCGGGGCTGATGCCACGTTCCTCAAAAAGTTTTTCCAGTTGCTCCTGACCTTCATATTCCGACTTCGGTTTATTGGCATAGATAAATACCGGAGATCCATGCAGAGGATAAATGAGCACGAAATGGGTGCTGTCTGATATGATCCATTCCTTGTCTGTAAACTCTTTGATAAAGGTAGAAAATGAGGCTTCTCCATCTTCATCATCATAAAAATAAATTTGCCAGAAGCTGCTGTCTGCCTGAGTAAAAAACTCATGACAATCAATACGATCAAGAGGAGGTAACTTATACTGAGTACTGATATTTTTAAACCAGTTGTTATTAAAGCTTTTTTTATCTGCAAACAAATTAAGAAGTAAGCCATAGATATTCATTCCCCTTTTGAGGCCGGCAGCCGAACAGCGGCTGAATTCGTCGGTAATGGTCTGCCGGAGAAGTTTCAGGCTGAGCGTATCCTGAAGAGAAGCATAAGTGTCTGCAACCTGAACTGCCTGCGAAAGATCATTTTGATCCTGTTCGAGCCCTCTGGCAAATTTCTGCAAGAGCGAATCTGCCTGACTTCTGGTCATGGTTGCCAGAAGTCTGTTTAAGCAGGAATAACCTGCACTCATTTTCACTAAAGTTCTGAAATGCAGGAAGTTCATTTTTTCAAGAAACCGGTAGCCATTTTGCTTACCGAGTTTTGTAATAAAGCGGTTAAATATTCCGTTGAATGAGGATGTAAAAATCTCTTCTTCACTATACACCATGAGTGCATATAATTGCTCTGCAGTAAGGCCTGAAACGGATTTAAACCTTACACTTTCATCTGTTTCATTATGCAGATCATTCACAATGCGAACGATTTTCAGAGCCGCAATTCCCAGCTCAAACTCTGCAGAATATGAGGCAGACAGCTGATTACTCTTTCTTGATTCAAGCAAAGCGCGAAACAACATGTCTGGTTTTGACCCTATGGAATCTGCCTGTTTCAGACTCATTTTGCCGGATACAATTTCCCCGGTAAACAGATAGGCATTAGACTTTTTCCCGTAATCCCGTGTTATAGCATACAGCAATTGTATTTCGGGTTTACTGCTTTTCTGCAGCGCTGCACTAATTGCATTATTGGGAAGAATAAATTTTTTAGCAAGCACAGGCGCTACCAGAGCCGCTGTTGAAATTACTGTGTCTGCATACTTTTCATCTGCAAACTGATAATATTTATCAAAAATCTTGTCCGGTGCATGAACCGCATATGAAACAAGAAAGTCTCCGTATTCAGGATAATGCTTTAACAACGCAAATATCTCAAAACTCAAATCCGCATAAGACTGGAGAAAATACTTCAAACTGCCGTTTTGAATTGCTTTAAGCGCAGCCGATGCATGAGAAATTTTTCTCTGAAATGCTTCGATCTGATTGACATTTTTAGACGAAATACCGAGCATGAGATAATAAAGGAAACCTCTGAATTTTCTCAGATCATCATCATTAAACCCGCCTCGGTTGATCTGTTGCTGGAAAGAGTCGGTGAGTGCAATATAGACTCTTGAAGCCATTTCAGTTCTTGCAGAGTCAGAAAGTCTTACTGATTGATCTTCGGCACCATCGATCAAATCTATTCGTCTGCGTGCATCATCAACAAAATAATCATCTTTCCTGAGCAGCTGAGCAGACTGAGCCTTTGCAAAACAAGAGGACGTTATAACTATTATAATTATTATAATTAAATTCATATTTAAACTCCGATCAGGTTAAAATATGCCTTTATGAACTGCGCTTCAAGATTGAGATGCGGAGGAACATAATCTTCAAACATCGGATTACTTCCCACTCTTGATTTTATTTTTTCCCAGAATACCGGCCATTCAATCTTCACAGCCGTTCTGATGTAATCATTTAACTCAAGAATCAGAGGATCATTAACTCCCTTTGTGCCGATTTGTCTGGTAGCGATGTATTGCGCCGAGGGTGCCATTTCCATGGCCTGTGGTATTTTATAAAATCCTCCGCAGGAACCAAGGAAAATCAATCGTGTTTCCGGGCTTATTCTTCGTATTGTTGATTCTGTGTAGAAGGAATGGCCTCGGTGAATAACAATGGAAGGTTTAATTCCCTGACTCTTGAAATAATCATCAATTGCTTCCATACCACTTTCCTGATAATCGGGTTTGTTGGCAAAAATCCAAACTTTCTGATCAGAAGACTTGATGATACTGAAGCTTCCTTTGTCTTCAAATAGCCAATCAGTTTTGCGCTTATACCCTGAAACAAAGTTTAAATAGGAAGCTCTTCCATCTTCATCGTTGTAGAAGAACATTTGCTCATAAATTCTATCAGGCGCATATAACTCTTTGGTAGGCAAAACAGCAGCAGATGTAATATTGAATCTGCGGGCAGTCTTAAAGAACCAGCTTTGTTCGGCCACGGCATTAGGTGCCGTAAATGCGACGAGGGTTCCATAAACTGATTGCCCAAGCTCATTTCGTGAGGTTTCTCTATTCTGATACTCCTGCTTAAGCAGCAAATGAAGTTCCTGATGAAGTTCAGATTCTGTGGTGGCATTAAGGATCTGGGCAACAGGGATTACTTCCTCAAGATTGGCCGGATCATGATCCAGATTTTGCAAAAGCTTTGTGAGTATATTCCTACGCTGATCAGCACTCATTAAGCCAAGTGCATCTTCCAGCTTGCCATACTGCGAACAAAGCGCAAGAAAGTTTCTGAACTTGTAATATCCGGTCTGATTAAACAAAGCATACAGATTTTTTCCGGGCAAGCGTGAGATCATGCTGGAATATAGACCATTGAAAGTGCTTTTAAATACCTCCTCGCGGCCATAGACCATCAGAAAATAAAGTTCTTCGGAACTCAAAGATTCTATTGAACTGAACCTCTGTTGATCTGATTGTGCTATTTTATCATTGATCTCCCTTACGGCCCTCAATGAATAATACTGCAGTTCTTTTTCGAGGGAAATCCTGGCAAGCACCCCCGGCTTGGTAAGACTTGCACACATGGCTCTAAAAAGAGCATTTTTATCTTCTGATATTTTTAATGCTTCCGCAATTCCTAAACTGCCATCCACGAGTGCATCCATCAGCAAAAGCGGCTTGGAAGAATAAGCCAGCCTGGAATTGATTTCAAGCAGCTTTTTACTGACTGAATCCGTGCTGTATGCCAGAGCAGCACTCACCGGATGAAGTTTATTAAACAGATACCTTTTAACAGAAACAGGATCTGATTTAACAAGCGCATCCATGATTTCAACGCAAAACAATTTGGTCTTGATCAGTTCAGCTTTTCTGAGTAACTCATCAGGCTCACGTTCAGCTGCATAAAGCAGGATTTCTTTGGCAAAAGGTTCGTTCAGGAACGACTCCAGTTCCTGAAGAGATTGTCTGATATTCTTTTTCAGAGACAATATCCTTGCCGGCTGTGGATCCAACTTCAATTTGAATGGCGGCAATACCGGTTCCAGCAACTGCGGTTGTGCAACAAGTTCAGGGCCAGGATTCTTAATAATTGAAGAAGATGAAATTGCCGGTCTGGCCATGGGTAACTTTTCCAGCGAAACATTGGCCCGCGCTTCGTTTACTGCTGAAACGGGAGTTTCCGTATTTTTTTCGACAGAAAAAGAAAGAGGCTGATCGTCATTGGCAACAGGTTTATAAATCGCCGACTCATTTTGAACTTCAGTTTGAACTACATCTGTTTGATTTCCCTTATTCCTGATCTCCAGACTTTCAACCCCTCTTGATTCCGCCGATTCAAGAGCCTTGTCCGGAATGCGCTCTTTGACAATCCTTGCAGAATCAGGCTGCCCGGAAGAGGCTTCAACTTCAATACTTTTACTGAAATAGAACCAAACAGGCACCTTGTCCTGAGATGCTTCGGAAGAGAGCGCTGCCAGAATCTCCTCCCTCGCATTCTGACGAAAACGAGCCATCACATTGTTGATCTGACCGCTTTGTTCCAGTAGCCCAATCAATTTTTTCAACCTCCCGGGCTCTATTACAGAAGTAAATCCCGATGAAATACTATCCTTATTGTTCATTAAAAGTGATACAACAGATTGAAAACACTTTGCAGACAACTCCCTGTAACCGTAACCTACAGCAATCATCAGCTCAGTACTGCTGAGAGAACGCACAAAATCGCCGGAAGCGGGACTTGGTGAATAATGGTAGGACAGATTGAGTTTCCTCATCTGATCAACAGAGACAAATTCAATGTATTTCCGCAATGAAAATATCCCTGTTTTCTGATCGGATGCCGCAAGCTCGAAAGCGCGCTTAAACATGTATACCTCATTCTTCCCAATCGAATCTGCAGTCTCAATCAAATATCCTGACTGTAGAATATCCGAGATAAGAAGATATGCAGGAGATTTAACACCGTATTTACCAAAAACCTCAAACAAAATCCTGACCCGCTCGTCTTTGGCTTTTCTGAGCAGCTGTCTAACCAGATTATCCATACCCAGATATCTTTTGGCTGACTCAGGCGCACTGATAGCAGCTCTTTCTATCAGGGCAACAGCCCAGGTTTGCTGGTAAAATTCTTCAACATACCTGAAAAGAAGATCGGGGTTTTCACTCAGCAAAAATTCAGTAAATTGTCTTACTGCAGCAGTATCGGGAATAGTACTCAATCCTGACATTACAAAAGTATAATGCTGCTTCATCTGTTCCAGCAGCATTCCATTCCTGTGCCAGTTATAAGCTATGGGAATCAGACGGATTACTTGCCTGTAGTAACCGGATTTAAGTTTTTCCGCAGAATTATACTTGCTTATTCCACGAAGATACTTTAGAAGAGAGGTAGTATAAATATCAGCAAGGCTGTCTGTTGCGGGATCCTGATTTAAATAGAGATAAACAGAATCAGTGAGAGGCGCCAGGCCGGAACTTTGAGCAGGCCAGGTTTCGGTGATCCGTCTGATCTCGGCCTCAATCCCGCTCTTCAATGAAGGGTCTGATGCTCCTCTTAAAAACAAAGGGCATGAGCCTGCTATAAAGAACAGCGAAAAAACAGTGAATCGCATCATCATTTCTTAACGCATGAAAGTACAAAAAATGAGACAGCAACAGGACTTCTCGACTTTCCTGCCAAACTATTTAAGCAAATTTCAATATTTCAGTCAGCGTGCCCTTTTCAGTGTAAAACCAAAAGTGGTACCAATGCCTACTGTGCTTCTTACATGCACCGTTTGCTTGTGTGCTTCTACTATGTGTTTAACGATAGCCAGGCCAAGCCCGGTACCTCCCTTCTCCCTGGAACGGGCAGAATCTATTCTGTAGAAGCGTTCAAACAGCCGTGGAAGATGCTGCTTTTCTACGCCTGGCCCATTGTCGGTCACTTCAGTGAGCAGAAGGTCATCCATATCATAAAAGCCAACAAACACGGAGCCGTGCTCCCGACCGTATTTAATGGCGTTGGAAATCAGGTTGCCCAGTACCATACTGATCCTCGCCCGATCAGCTTCAACAAAAAATGGCCGGTCACACTCACTTTTAAACTGAAGAAGAATGTCGCGGTTCTGGGCCATCATAGAAAGACTCTCAAAAATCTCCCTGCATAATTTATGGATGTCAAAACGTTCAATATCCAGCGTAAGCTCACCACTTTCATATTGTGAAATCAATAATAAATCTTCCACAATATGCCCCAGGCGATCTGCATTCTGAGCCGCACGCTGCACGTAGTTTTTGCTTACCTTCTGGTCTTCCAAAGCTCCGTCGAGTAAGGTTTCGAGATAACCCTGAATATTGAAAATCGGCGTTTTCAATTCATGAGAAACATTACCAAGAAATTCACGCCGGTAGGTTTCCATCCGCTTAAGTTCTTCGATCTCAGCAGATTTTTTCATTGAAAACTCCAAAACCTGCTTTTGTACTTCTTCAAGAATATTTCCCGAATCTATCCTGTCTTTGAGATCTTCCTTCCCCGACTTGAGATCAGATATAATCTTATATACCAATTTAACTTTTCTATATATAAATTCCTCTACTGTGTAGTACACCAGAAAATATGAAACAATAAAAATAATAATGGAAAGAGCCGCAATCAACCATATCTCAGCCTGGCTTCCCAATGAAAATCTGAATAGAAGCAGCAAAAACAAAACAAGCCCGCTCAGTATAACGGAGACTAGAAGAGCTACACTTTTCTGATTGGCATTTTTCACCGACCGCTAAGATAGGAATCTCCCGATTACAGCTTCAGTTGTCAAACTTGTATCCAATCCCTTTAATGGTCTTGAAATAGTCCTCGCCTAGCTTTTCTCTTAGTTTCCTGATGTGAACATCAATGGTGCGATCACCTACAATGGTTTCATTGCCCCACACCTTACTCAGAATTTCTTCCCTTTTAAATACTCTGCCGGGCTTTGAAACCAGCAGATTGAGCAGTTCAAATTCCTTACGGGGCAGTTGGATTTCCTCTCCGTCTTTCCTCACAAGATACCTCTCGCGATCTACTTCAATGTTTCCCACTCTGATCACTGAAACATTGGTTTCCTGTTCCAATCGGCGGAGCAGGCCGCCGATTCTGCTTAAAAACACCCTTGGCTTGATCGGCTTCGTGATGTAATCGTCTGCACCTACTTCAAATCCTGCAATCTGACTGAAGTCTTCGTCTCTGGCGGTGAGAAATGCGATCAGGGTTGTTTTAAACTGAGGCATACTGCGCAGTTCCCGACATGTTTCAATCCCGTCAAGCTTGGGCATCATCAGGTCTAGTATGATCAGGTGCGGATTTACTTTTTTGGCGATAGAAATACCTTCTTCTCCGTTAGAGGCCGTATAGACCCAATAACCCTCCTTTTCCAGATTATACTTCATAAAATCAATCACATCTGTTTCATCATCAACCAGAAGTATTTTAATATCATTGGTATCCATGCCGCTCTGTTTAACACAAATTTAGCGCGGCAAGATTAAGCAGATGTTAAGAGTAACCTAAAATTCAGCTGTTTTTTTTAATCCCTTTTCCACGCTCTTCCAATACCTGAAGAATGAGCCTGAAACATCAGTTGGAAAAGGAAACAACGGTGGGAGACACTCTGCCTCACCCGGAAAATCGATACTCAGAGGATGCCGTATGTAGAAAATTTCGCTTTGGTCGGAGATTTTCAACTCCTCTGGACTTCCCGAAAAAATTTGCAAACCCGGTATACTTCTCGCCAGATCAATAATCCATTGAAGAACCCTGCCCGAGACCGGAAATTGATCAAACAGCCTGGGATCAAGTATCAGAATGCGGTTGGCTTCGACCTCTGATCTCCATTCCGGATTGATACTGAAAGGACTGTAAAGAAGGGTAGGAATAGCGGGATTTATCACAGGATGAACCTTAGCAGGCAAAACCGTTTTAAACTCAAATTGCTGAATACATTCCAATACATCGGGAATGAAATTGCCCGGCTCATTCTCAAGAAAAGTTCCCTTTTGGGATGATTGGGTAAAATGATTGATGCCCGCCTGATTGGCCAAATAAATCTTAGATGAGAAACATCCTGCTACCCATTGCCAGCTGAAGAAATTACTTGCCGGATCATGATCGTTTAAATGATAGTACATCCACTTTGCCCCTTCCTGCCACGAACAACGGGCATAATGTATCCAGGTCATGGCCAGATAAAGCCTAAGGTGATTATGAATGTATCCGTGCTCCTGCAATTGCAAAAGAGCCTGATCCAAAGCAGCTACTCCTGTCTTTGAATCCCTGAAAGCCACCGGCATTCCAGACCTTAATTCTACTCTAATTCCTGTCTTTACCGGAAGGTACAGTTTATGATGCCGCTTCTGCCACACCTCATTGAAATATTCCCTCCAGGCCATCTGAAACAGAAATGGCCTGAGCGCAGAAGCACTGAAGCGCCCGCGCAATTTCGTGTAAAGTTCAATTGGTGTCAAAAAACCCCGCGAGATGTATGGAGAAAGGCGGCTAACCGGCCCGTGAATAAAGTTTCTTTCTTTACCATACCTCATAGGATCAATAGATCCTATGAGCTCCTCAATTTGCCTGCGATGATTCAACATATAGGGTTTGCACAAAATAAGTTTTCTAAAAAACCAGATGCTTTACGCCGGATAAGTTCCTGCTTGTCCTGACCAAATCTGTCCCATGAAGCTGCCATTACTGCCATCCGGGGATTAGTCTTGAAGTAATCACGGTTATTGCCAACAAAATTCCAGTACAATGCATCCCAAATTTCAGTCCATGGTCCGGAAGAATAATTACTCATCTTTTTGATATATGCAGATCCGGATATGTATGGCTTGGTACACATTAATCCACCGTCGGCAAATTGACTCATACCATACACATTAGGTACCATTACCCAGTCATACGCATCAATAAATAATTCCATGAACCAGCGATACACATCATCCGGCCTTATTCCACACAAAAGCATAAAATTTCCAAGTATCATTAACCTTTCTATATGATTAGTGTAACCATATTTCAGAACGTGCCTTATGCTCCCATCTACCGGAGCAATTCCTGTCTTCCCGGTATAGAAGGAAGAGGGCAAGGGATGATGATGCTCCCAGAAATTGGAAGTCCGCTGCCTTACTCCCGCCTCATGGTACACTGCTCTGATAAATTCTCTCCAGCCAAGCACTTGACGAATGAATCCTTCCAATGCATTAAGTGGAATCCTTTGATGATCTGCAAACTCAATGGCTTTTTCAACAACCTCATCAGGAGTAATCAGACCGGCATTCAGGGCGGGACTGATCATGGCGTGAAACAAAAACGGATTTTCTTTATGAATAGCATCCTGGTAGTGGCCAAAATGACTAAATCTGTTTTTCAGAAAAGACTGCAGTGCATCAAGCGCTTCATTCCTGCTCACACCAAAGACCGGCTTTCCGCCGGTGCCGGCTGCAGTTGGGAAATGGACATCAACCCAGCTTGCTGCTTCTCTGGTCCAATGGTTGTCTGAAGTCGATTCAGCCTGAGGTATATGAATACTTTCTGCGAGTGGCTTTCTGTTTTCAGTATCGTAAGTCCACTTGCCTCCTAAGGGCTTCCCTTTTTCAATAAGAATATTCCTTTCCTTCCTCCAGTGAATGTAGTAACTGGTCAAATGATATGATTTTTTGCCGGCAAGTAAGGAGCTGTTTTCTTCCTTACTAAATAAAAATCCCGGGGATCTATACCAGATTATACTGATCTGAAATTGTTCGGCATATCTCTGCAGCCTTCGTTTCAGCAGATAATCATCGGGCTCACACGTATGAACCGCATTAATGCTGATTTCCGAAAAATGGGCAAATAACTCAGCCGTGCTTTTGATCTTATCTGTTCCGTCAAGATACTTTACTACAATCCCCTGATCATCCAGCGCTCCGGCATAAGCCTTCATGCTTGCGCGATGAAAAATCAGTTTTTGCCTGAGGAAATTATACTGGGTAAAGAATAGCGGATCCTGAAACATCACCACGGTTCTTCCACGGCTAATGGCAGGATTTTTATAAAAAAGCTGATGGGGAAAGACCAATGAAACTTCCATGAATCAGGAACATTCGGGATGTTCTTTTGTTTACCCCTTATAAAATTGTTCATGCAAACGCTAAAAGATAAAACCGTTTTAATCACCGGAGCCGGTGGAGGTATCGGTTCACAAACCGCACAGCTGCTGGTTCAGTCGGGAGCTCGGGTATATCTGAGCAGCAAAAGCGAAGAAAAGCTCAGCGCCACGGCACAAGCTTGCAAACTATCTTCTGAAAGACTCTTTCCCTGCGACCTGAGCATTGGATCTCAAGTATCTGAAATGTGCTCAGGAATCATCCGCGAAGCCGGAGTCCCCGATATTTTGATCAATGCCAGCGGCATTGGTATCATCAAGCCTTTTGAACAACTTACGGAAGAAGATTTTCAGCGTTCTCTGGAGATCAATCTTCTGGGTGCATATCGCCTGATCCACGGATTTCTTCCGGGAATGAAGGAGCGGAAAACAGGATTGATCATCAACATTCCGGGAGTGCTGGGCAAAACCCCCATGGCCGGTGCAGCAGCCTATGCAGCCTCCAAATATGGTCTCAACGGCATGATGAAATCATTGCGCGAAGAATTGAAACGCACTGAAGTTAGAATCACCCAGGTTTTTCTAGGGGGCGTCGATTCTCCCTTTTGGGATCAGATTGATCTGAGGGTGCAGCGCGACAAAATGATTGTAGCACAAGAAGCGGCCAAAGCCATCTGGTTTTTATGTCAGCAGCCCGACTCGGCAGTTGTTTCAGAGATGGTTATTCAACCTTTTAACCACCAGGCCATCTGATATGGGAGCAGGACAATTGACCAAAGTACAGCGGCTGCCCATCAGCATGGATGAAGCATGGGCGTTCTTTTCTTCTCCAAGAAATCTCAAGCACATTACCCCTCCCGAGATGCGCTTCGAAATACTCAGCAATTCAGGATCAGAAGTGATGTATGCGGGGCAGATCATCACTTACCATGTGAGGCCTCTGCTGGGAATAAAAATGTTCTGGATGACAGAGATTACCCATGTAGAACAAGGCAAATATTTTGTTGACGAACAGCGAATAGGTCCATACAGCATCTGGCACCATCAGCATCATTTTAAAGCCATTCCCGGAGGTGTTGAAATGACGGATATCGTGACCTACCGCGTCCCACTTGGTTTTTTGGGAGAATGGCTCGCAGGTTGGTTGGTGAAAAAGAAACTGGAAGCCATTTTTGACTACCGCTTTAAGATGCTGAGCCAAAGTATGGGTGTTCTCAATTCATGAGCATTTAGACCCTGCTCATAAATATTTCTTCTTAATATTTAATATGGGCGCCTCCCCGCCTCGCGGGGCCGGGTGTTTCG
>CAZUHX010000019.1:4072-26185 GCA_964620795.1 uncultured Chitinophagaceae bacterium | reverse complement strand
ATCTTGGCATCGCGCATCAAACGTTCCACGTGATATTCTTTCACATAGCCGTAGCCGCCATGAACCTGAACGGCCTCTACCGTAGTCTTCATCGCAGTTTCTGAAGCATACAACTTGGCCATCGAACTGGCTACATCATAATTCTCACCCTGATCTTTGAGCCATGCAGATTTATAAACAAGCGCCCGGGATGCGGCAATCTCTGTGGCCATGTCAGCCAGCTTAAACTGTATGGCCTGATGATTGATGATCTCTGTTCCAAATGCCTTGCGCTGTTTGGCATAGTCTACTGAAAGCTCATAGGCTCCCGCAGCAATGCCCAAAGCCTGGGCTGCAATGCCGATTCTTCCGCCGGACAAAGTCTTCATGGCAAACTTGAAACCAAACCCGTCTTCCCCTATCCTGTTTTCTTTCGGCACTACCACATTATTGAAAAGCAGGGTGTGCGTGTCTGAAGCCCGGATACCGAGTTTGTCTTCTTTTCTGCCGATATCAAATCCTTTCATGCCTTTCTCTACGATAAGCACATTGATTCCGCGATGACCTTTCTCAGGATAGGTCTGGGCAATCACCAGATAATAGTCTGCCTTGCCTCCATTGGTAATCCAGTTTTTGGTGCCATTTAGCAAATAGTGATCACCCATATCAATAGCTGTGGTCTTCTGACTGGTGGCATCGCTTCCGGCTTCAGGTTCGCTGAGGCAGAATGCCCCGAGCTTTTCGCCCTTTGCGAGCGGAGTCAGATACTTGCGCTTCTGCTCTTCTGAACCATATTCTTCCAGTCCCCAGCAAACCAGCGAGTTATTGACCGACATGATCACTGAACAGGAAGCATCTATTTTTGAGATTTCCTCAATGGCGATGGCATAAGAAAGCGTATCCATACCGCCTCCGCCATATTCAGGACTCACCATCATTCCCATGAATCCAAGTTCACCCATTCGCTTCACAAGCTCAGTGGGGTGTTCCTGTTTGTCGTCGCGCTCAACCACTCCGGGTTTACACTCATTCTGAGCGAAATCGCGGGCAGCCTGCCTGATCATTAAATGTTCTTCGGAGAGTTGAAAGTCCATGACCGGATAAAGTTTTAGAGGCGTAAAGATAATGGCTGAATCGGATCAGCTGAGTGCAAAAAACCTTTATTTGATTCGTGACACAATACCGGTGGTACTGTGACCGGGAAGCAGCGGAACTATGATGACTTTCCCGCCCTGCGCCTTAAGCCATGCAGCACCGGCTATTTGCTCTTCTGTATAATCTCCGCCCTTGACAAGCACATTCGGATGAAGCAAGCGAATCAGTTCTTCCGGCGTGTCTTCCTCAAAAACAATCACGGCATCCGTCATCTTCAAGGCTGCAATCAACAAAGCCCTGGAAGTCTGGTCCATCAGGGGTCTTTCACTGCCTTTAAGCCTGCGAACACTTGCGTCTGAATTGAGGGCCACCACCAGCTTATCAGCCTGCTCCGAAGCCGTACTGAGCAAGCGGAGATGACCGGGATGCAAAAGATCAAAGCAGCCATTGGTGAGGGCAACGCTAAATCCCTCCTGCCGCCATTCTTTCATCTGAACCAGCATTTTTTCTAAACTAAAAATGCGCTCTGCAGGATCTGAAACATTCATAATCTGATCAGCGGTTTCGGTTACTCAGCGCAAGCAATCCAACAGACACCAGTCCGCCGAGCAGCACTGAAATAGTTTGCACGGTCCAGACAACCCAACCGAAAGCAAGCCCGATGTTTGATCCTACGCCGTACAGCAACAACACTTGCTGCACTGCCAATGGATAAGCGCCTATTCCTCCTTGTGTTGCGGCCATGGCAAATCCTCCGAAAAACAGACAGGCCCAGCCTGCCTGAACGCCCAAACCTGCAGTTTCTGAAAGCGCAAAAAAGCTCAGATAAATCATCAGAAAATAACATACCCAGATCAGCAAGGAATGGACAATAAACATGATTGGATTAGACACATAGCGAATGGACTGAACCCCTTCCCAGACACCCTGAATAAGTTGAATGATTCGCTTAAAAAGTGGAACTCGCTCCCTGAATCTGAAAACAGCAAACATGACTCCCAGACCTGCGGCGCAAAGAACAGCCAGCAGGAGTAGTCCGCCGGACCCTCCGGATTTCCCGCTTTGCAAAGTCTGAAAATAAGAGAGCAGGCGATCGTGCTCGGCAAAAAACAGCCACAATCCAACCAGCAAAATGCTGATCATGTCAATGATCCGCTCTGTAACCATAGTGCCAATAGCCTTGTCGAGAGGTACTTTTTCATATTTGTTCAGAATGCCGCAGCGTGCCACCTCTCCCAGCCTCGGAAATGCCAGATTCGCGAAATACATGATCATCACCGAATAGAAAGTATTCATGTAACCGGGCCTGTAACCCATAGGTTCTAGCAACATTCTCCAGCGTTCGGCTCTAGAGAACCCTGAGATAAATCCAATCAGCGGACCTAAAATCAACCAGCTATACTCAACCCGGCCAAATGCACCGCTGATTTCAGCTATATCACTATCGGAAAGCTTACGGGTGGCGAGCCAGACAAGCAGCAAGCCCAAGCCTACAGAAACAAACAGTTGCAGTGCTCCTTTAAGCTTCTTGTTCAAGATCTCAGCTTAACTGATTGGAAGCATCGGGATAAATCGTAACAGGCACAAACGTTTTGGCTTCTTCTGGCGACATCTGTGCATAGGAGATTACAATAACCACATCTCCCACTTGAACTTTTCTCGCGGCCGGACCATTCAGACAAATCACTCCTGATCCGCGTTCGCCTTTGATAACATAAGTTTCAAGCCGCTCTCCATTATTGATATTGACAATCTGAACCTTTTCATGCTCTACCAAATTGGCTGCATCCATGAGATTCTCATCAATGGTAATTGAACCGATGTAATTCAGATCAGCCTGGGTAACTACAGCCCGGTGAATCTTAGATTTGTAAAGCGTAATAAGCATGGCAGCGCAAAGGTAACTAAATCAGCATTGCATAAAAGAGGACGAAATGAGATGAGCGATTGCAAGGATTTTATGCCCAAAGAAGTCCGGGAAATTCAGCTCTGTTGAATCAGTGATTTATATAATTCCTTACAACACAGGGCAAAGATTCTGCTTGTTCTTATGCCGCATACATCCCTGATACATCAAAACCACTTCAGGTCCGCCGAAGGTTAGAGAGGCCTTAGAGAGTTTGCTGATATTGATATCATAACTTGCTCCGAAGGTGAGGCCCTTATATTCAAATCTGGCAAGGAATGCCATAGCATCCAGCATTCCACGATATTGCAGTCCCAAAAACAAAGCAGTATTGTTAGTGGGCAAATCAGAGAATCGGATTCTCACATTGGCTCCGACATTAAACTGATAGGCCGGTCCCTGTATCAGGAAAACCATATTGGGTTGAAGTGCAATACGGCGATTAAACGGTATCAATGCGCCACCGTGAATGCTGGTCTTCAGATAAAGCCGCTCAACTGAATTCAACTCATTCTGATTATTCGGGAAGAAAGAGATTTTAGGCTGATTCAGGTGAAACATGGCCACGCCAAACCAGATGTTGTTTTGTCTCGGAAGCATTACATTGTAAAGAAATCCAAGTGAAGCGTCTCCGTATATTACGCGATTGCGCCCGAAAGACTCGATATTACCATTGGGATTTACATACCCTGAGGCAGGATCGTATTGTGAGTCGAATGTAGCTTTGGAAGGATCGAAACCCCGGTGGTTAAAACTTCCCTGAATACCTGCAGATATCGACATGTTTCCCCTGCGATTCAGCATAAAATGATAGGCCAGTGAAAAGTCTACCCGATTATTGGAGTAATTCACATCTCCGGCCTGATCACTGTAAAAGGAGATTCCGGCACCGCCAAAACTGAAAAACTTGGTCGCTTTTCCAATTGAAAAGTCTGCACCTCCCGCAAAGGTGCGGTAAGTATTTCCTGCCGAAAGCGGTGTCCATTGTGTCCTGAAATTGGCATGAACACGATAATCGCAGGCATTCAATCCGGCAAGTGCAGGATTAAGCATCAGAGGAGCTCCGTAAAAGTTGGTAAGATGCGGATCCTGCCCCTTCAGCAGAGTAAAAGAAACTACAAGGGCAAGAGTTAACTTGCTTCTGAGCATGCTGTTATTGGAAATAAAATTTCTCATTTACTGTTCGCTTATCTGATCAAAGTAATGTTACCCTTTCCGTTCACTACGTCATTGTTGCCGCAAACGAGTTCATACATGTAAACATACACCCCGGGATTTTCAGGTTTGCCGTTCTTGGTGTTGCCATCCCAGAAGGCCTCTTTGGAGTTAGGAAGCACATTTTCAGTTTCAAACACAAGTCTTCCCCAGCGGTCAAATACCCTGAAATAATTGATCTTATTGATTCCGAGACCTCTGACACCAAACTTGTCGTTCAAACCGTCTTCATTGGGTGTAAAAGTATTGGGCACGTAGATAATTTCATTGGTGCAAGTCTGAATCAGCTCAATGGCTATACTTGCCTGATTGGTACAGCTCACTCCATTTCTACTGTAAAAAATAGTAGCGGTGTAGGTTGTGCTTTCCGTAGGCGTAGCAACCGGATTAAGACAATTTCTGCAATCCAGAGAAGTGAATGGCGACCAGACAATGCTATCGATGATGCCACCGATTGCGGAGGTGATATTTGAGCTAACTCCCAGCACCATGCGATCAGGAACAGCCATCAATTCAATGGGTATTGGCTGAATCACATCAACAAGCAGGGAATCTTGTGTTGGTTCACAAACACCATTACCGGCTACGATTGTATAAAGCGTAGTGCCCAGAGGGGTGATATTCGGACTGCCGCTCGCAGGATTATCTATCCAGGTTTCCGGGAACCAGCGAATAGTGTCATACAAACCATTCACCTGATACTGAATGCTTGATCCCAAACAAACGGTAGTGTCACCAGGATTAATAAAGAGCTCAGGGAAGCTATCGACCTGTACTACTTGAGTAATGGTATCGAAACAACCATTCACATCGCCTGCAACCAGGTCAACATTATAATTTCCACCGGCATTGAATGTATAACTTGTCGGGTTATTGACATCTGTTACAGGACCTGCGAGATCATTGAAGGTCCACAAGAAACTGTTCAACGCTCCATCACCCGGAACAGTTGTCGAGATAAAATTCATGGGGTCTTCCTCACAGCTCACATTCCATGCAAAGTTGGCTGCAGGAATTTGGTTAACTGTAAGTGACACTATAGCGGTATCTGTACACGCATTCTGATCGGATACTGTGAGAATAACGTCGTAAGGGCCTGGACTAGGATATAAGTAAGTTCCGTTTTGGTTGGTGTCGTCTGTTGTACCATTGCTGTCAAAATCCCATATCCATGTCGCTATTGCAGACTCACCCGGAACACTCAAATCTGTTCCCAGCGCTGCCTGGTTTAAACAAACTGCAGAGTCTGCCAGACTGAAAGCTGCAACAGGAGCCAGATTTATCCTGACAGGAGTAGTAAGTGTATCCGCACATCCGGCCAAATCGGTAACGGTAAGTGTAACCTGATAAATACCGCTGTCAGGATAAACAATAGTTGGGTTCGTTCCTGTCATTGAGCCACCCAAAAATCCTGCATCCCAAACGTAACCTGAGTTTGCAATATTATTTGTACCGGGCGTTGTCTGACTGCTGAATCTCACACGTGAATCAGTACATGCGTTGTTTACTGTAAAGGCTGCTACTGGATTGGTGTAGACTATGATGTTGGCGACCGTATCGTCTTCACATCCGTTATCATCACGAACCAGGAGATAAACCGGATGAAACCCATCGGTAGGAAAGATATAAGAGGCAGAGCCAAGCTGAGTTGAAGTATCGGAAGCAGGAGAAGGGAAATCAAAATCCCAATAATTGGAAATCACAGTTCCCGAACCCCGGGTAGAAATATCCGTAAAGGCCGTAGGATGACCAAAGCAGGCAGTATCTGCTGCGAAACGCGATACCGGAAGATTATAAACCTGAACCTGAATAGTTGTATCTGCATCGCAACCACCATTATTAATCACATTCAACCTCACGTTATATATTCCGGGGTTCTGATAATAATGGCTAAGGCCGGAATTCGCAGCTAAGGTATCAACTGTTCCGTCTCCCCAAGTCCAAATCCAACGGGTTATGTTACCAAATCCAGGACTTGACAAATCTGTAATAGCGGTAGTGTCACCATAACACACCGGAACCGCGCTGAAGAGCGCCTGTGGAGCAATTGATGTAAATGCCCATATTGAGGTATCTTCCGTACAACCAATACCGGATGTAATGGTCAGCGACACCAGGAATGAATCAACCTGACCCACTGTAGTAACCGGGAATGTATGAATAGGATTCCTCAGAACACTTCCTGCAGATCCATCACCGAAATCCCACAGCCAATTGGTAATTACAGAATTCAACACCTGCGATGAATCTGTAAAGGATGTTTGGTCAAACTGACAAACGGTATCGGCCACGAAATTAGCCACCAAGCCGTTAATTCTTACCCTCACTGAATCAAAACTGGGGCAACCATTGTTGGCATAGACCGACAATATAAAACTTTGATCTGATGTCGGGGATGCTGTTGTTGAACAATTGGTGGAATCAGCAACCAGATTGCCCGGCGACCAAAAGCAAAACGCTGCACCTCCGCCTGAAAGATTGGCAATGCCACCTTCACAGATCAATGTATCATTTGATGTAAATACAGGCGGACGCTGAAACACATTGAACACCTTGCTGGTGTCTGAAGAACAGCCATTGGAATCAATCACTGTGAGACTCACGGTGTAGTTCCCAACAGCGGGGAAAGTGTAACTCGGATTTTGAAGTATGGAATTGGCTCCTGCAGGACCAAAACTCCATTGCCAGAAGGTTAAACCTGCAGATGTATCGGCGACTGATTGATCAAAAAACTGGGTTGACCCGGGCAAACAACCGATGGTATCAGGAGTTCGGAAATCTGCTACCGGATTGCCGGGAATGTATACTTCCCTTTCCGCGAATCTCACGCAATATGAAAGAGCTTCAACAGTCAATCTTACTCTGTACAATCCAGGTGCTGCATAGTAATGACAAGGATTTTGCTGTGTAGATGTGTCCCCATCACCAAATTCCCAAAAGAAAGATCTACCGCCGCCGAGGAACGAGTTATTGGGTGGATATTGAAGCATATAGGTGGTAGAATCTTGGAAGCATACTGTTCCGGTATCACAAAGACCCGCAGTACTGAAATTGAACCGAACGGCAGGAGAATCTATATAAACCGCAGCTGCATTGCCGGTTGTAAGTACCTGACATCCTGCTCCGTCTGAAAGAAGAAGACTGGGAGGACAATTTACGGGATTGGGAAAGTTAAAGGAATAACTCACACAATTGGGGTTAGCTTCGGTACCCGGACTTGGAAACGGTCCAAAAGGCTGGGCCGGACCGCAGCCTGTAAAAAACTGTCCTCCCGGACTTGTATTCCAGGCGCAAACAGTATAACCGATAACCGCAGGAGGGCAGGAACCCAGCGGACCTGGAACGATATTAGCACTTGGTCCGGCAATAATTACAGAATCCCTGATCAGCGTATCAACACAACCATCGGCTGAGGTAACAATCATTTGAATCGGAAAAGTATCTGCGGTACTGTAGATGGTTGAAACCGAGTTGAAGAGGGGTCCTGTAATGGGATCATTCAGACTCGCATTGATGATGGTATTGTTGCCCAAATCCCAGATTACACTAACAATGTCCCCTGTTGATGTATTAGTGAACGATAATGTTCGAGGAGGGCAGGCAAAATTCAGTCCGGGAGCCACGGTATAATTAGCCACAGGAGCAACCACTCTAAGCTGTCGCTCAACGGTATCTCCCGCGCACACGCCATTATTATCAAAAATAATCAGTCGTATGGTATAAATCCCTGCAGCCGGAAAGGTCGCATTAACAACGCCTGCCGAATTGGAAGAAAAGTTTGCAGGAGGAGTTGAAGACCAAATCCTGCCATAGTTCTGACCCGAAGAAAGATCGCTCAAAACCACAGGAGTTGGAGAATTGGGACATGTCAAAGTATCACTAATTGAAAAGTCTGCCCCTAATCTGGTCACTTGAACCTGTCTGAAGGCAGAGTCTCTGCAACCACTGTTATCCTCAACCATTAACCGGACATTGTAAACACCATTATTGTTGAAGGTGTGGTTAGGATTAGGCTGAATTGAAAAATTCTGGCCACCGCTCAAAGGATCATTAAAATCCCAATCTGTGATAGTAACTGTAGATAACTGCGTTGTTGATGTGTTTTGGAATCCAACATTCAGAGGAGCACAGCCAAATGTATCGCTCAGACTGAAACTGGCATCGAGTGCTGTAACCGTTATGTAAGCGTTTCGCACTGCCGTATCCAAACAGTTGTTTCTACTGGTGTTCCTCATCGCAATGCTGTACACACCCGGATTTGGAAAATTTGCTACCAAAGTATCACCTCTGAACGTGGTCGGAAAAGTCATACCATTTGAAAGGTCTAGATCCCATCTCGTCGAATTAAAACTGAAAGAATTCCCGGTTGTATTCCTTAAAATGGTTCTGAAAGGTGCACAACCAAATGTATCATCGGCGACAAAAGATGCATCCTGATTTCTGATAACAATGGTATCAAATACACAATGTATACAACCTGTAGTGTCGTTGTATGCACAAAGCTGAATTGGATAGGAACCAAAAGCAGGATAGGTAATTGTTACCCTTTGCTGATTAGTTACCAATCCATTATAGAAGGTCCAACTGATAGAGTCATAAGATGTTGACTGATTAATATAGGTTCTCACCAAAGGCTGCGCACAACTGCCGGAATCCCTGTAGGCAGCGGCCGGGCCAAGAATGTAAATTTGCTGGGGGCCGGTCAGTGTATCTAAACAACCGTCATTATCGATTACCAATCTAGGAGTAAAAACTCCTAAATCAGTGTATTGATAGTCGTAAGGAGCCGGCAATGTGGGTCCGGTGAAAACAACCGGAGGAAGTGGCAAGGCAGAATCAGGGAACAGCGTCAGTCTGTCAAATGGAGGAGTTATGTTAAACGTAAAGGTCTGAGGAGTCGCTTCATAACAAGCAGAATCCGGAGTAACTGAATAAGAAAATTGGGGCGGTGCGGAAAAACAGACCGTATCCTGCAAAAACAAAGTATCCCGGCAGCCTCTGGCAGACAATACAAATAAACTAAGATCGTAGCAGCCGGCTGCAGGAATAGAAACTGTATCTCGGTTTCTACTGATGGTTCTGCTTATAACTGCCGGCCCTGACAATACATAAGAAATCGAGTTTAGACTATCGCCGGGTGAGAAAACAATATTTGTATTCAAAAAAGCATTCGCCGGAGGACAAGCTGGAACTGCCCTCGTGTAGGAAAAACTTGTCCTCAGTGAATCTACCCTGATGAAGGTAGTCCGCAGAAGAGTACTTGGTGCGCAGCCGGGGGAGGTAACTGTGAGAGAAACCCTCTTGGCACCAAAGGAACGATAGGTAACCGGTGGAGGTGTCTGTCCATTAAATGTTACAGGGGAAGCTCCGGCTCCAAAGTTCCAGGAAAAAGTACATCCCGGACAAGGAGTACCGGTATAAATGAAATTGGCAACAGCCGGAGTATCACAAAACAATGAATCCCCCGTTACGCTGAATTGAGCAACCGGTGCCGGTGTAACTGTGATGACGTTGTTGAAGTTTGCGGTTGGAGATGCACAACCTGCACCGTAAACATTAGAAACAGAAAAGGAATAAGTTCCCTGAGCAGGGTATTGTACTCGTGCAGAGGTGCCGGATTGAGATAGGACTATTCCTCCCGGAAAACTCCAGTTGGCAGAATTGGGTGCGCCCGGACCATTGGTAAAATTGACGGTAAGCGGCGCGCATCCGGTAGCGGGCGAAAAAGTTGGAGTGGGATTAGGAGGTGTATTGTCAACTACAACAGGGCTTGGCAGGTCAAAAGTGTCCTGGCAACCTGTGGCCGAATTTGTAACAATAAGAGTAATGTTGTATGTCCCGACTGTAAAAGATCTTGTAAATAAGGGATTACTGCCGGAGGGCACTGAGTTTACAAGCCACTGATAAGTAAGATTCGCAGCTCCATTCAGATTGATATTGGGGCTGAATGTGACAGGAGGAGAAGTTTGCTGACAAAAAACAGTGTTTGCCGGATTGGGCGTAACTGAGACAATTTCCGGAGGAAACTGAATATTGACCCGATTCCTGTAAACAGTATCTGCAATACATCCGAAGCTGCAGTTGTTTCTAAGAATTACCCTTGGCGAATACACCCCGGGAAGGCAATAAGAATGAGAGAAACTTGCCAGCCCTCTGGCAGCATCTACCACCCCGTCGCCCCAGTCAAAGAACACAGAATCTATAGAGCCACCATTGCAATTAGGGGAGGATGTGTTTGAAACGGTCACGGTATTGCAAGGACAGCCATTGGGATTTGTAAAATTGAAAACAGGGATAGGACGGCCCTCTACCTGAAAAAAATTCAACAGCTCTGTTGAATCTGAGGCTCCTGAAGCATCTGTGATCGTTAGCCTGACCCCGTAAAATCCGGGATTGTCGATCGAAAAGTTGGCCGTTCCGGAACCACTGCTAAAGCCAATCTGAGCTCCTGAGGAATTCAGCAATCTCCAGGTATGGTTCACAATTGAAAAACTGGATGTTGATGTGCTGTTCAGAACCAATAAGAAGGGCTGGCAGCCGGAAGAACTGGTGAAACTAAAGCGGGCATTAAGCTGGCCGAAGCCCTGATAAATAAATATCAGACACACCGTAACCATCAAAAGTAATCTTCGGAGGAAATTGCTCACCTTCATAGGGGACAGAATCTTGTTTCAGAATATTGTAAAGATTGCAAAAATAGCATTATGGTTGCAATATCATAGACCCCTGTAATTTGACTTTTAGAACCGAAAAACTTTGCTTTGAAAAATCAGCTCTAAATACAAGCTGAAATTAACCTTTAAGAATAAATACATGTCTAATAAAATATGCGGTGTTTGCTTCCAGAGCATTGTTCCCATGAGATCTGAGCCAAGCCACCGGGCAGAAATGATAAGCCAGCTTTTGTTTGGGGAAGGCTATAATGTGCTGGAGCACAAGCAGGAATGGCTAAGAATAATTGGTATTCACGACCAATATGAAGGCTGGATACATCAGTTGCAGCATCAGGCTCTGGATGCTCAGGATTATCAGCAGTGGCTAAGTTCCGACAAACATATTGCTTATGAATTGGCGGCTTCCATCACCTCGGCAGATCAGGGCCTAGCCATCACTTCAGGGGCATTTCTACCCAAATTTGACGGATTAAACTGTAAAATCGGTAAAGTCAGGTTCATCTATCCGGGTCAGGCCATACTCCCGACTCAGTTCACAGAAAGCCTGCTGGAAAAGGTTGCCCTGAGATATCTTGGAAGCCCCTATTTGTGGGGAGGCAGAACCCCATTCGGAATAGATTGCTCCGGCTTTACTCAAATGGTGTACCGATTTATGGGGATTTCTTTGCCAAGAGATGCCTGGCAACAAGCAGAAGAAGGGCAACTTGTGCACTTTACAGAAGAAGCTCGCCCGGGAGACTTGGCATTTTTTGCCAATGAAGAAGGACGAATCACCCATACCGGCATTATTCTCAAGGATATGCAGATTATTCACGCCAGCGGCAAAGTGCGAATAGACAAAATTGACCATTTCGGAATTTATGTAACCTCAGCCGCCAAATACAGCCATCAACTGCGCATGATCAAGCGCATGATATGAAAAGACCCATCAAAAAAATAGCCGTTTTTACCGGTGCCGGTGTAAGCGCTGAAAGCGGAATCAAAACTTTTCGCGATCATGGAGGATTGTGGGAAGAGTATTCTGTTGAAGAGGTAGCAACACCCGCCGCATGGAAGCAAAATCAGGATTTGGTCTTGCGTTTCTACAATGAACGAAGAAGACAGTTGCTTCAGGTACAACCTAATAAAGCGCATCTTTCCCTGAATAAGTTGCAGCAATTTTTTGAAGTAAATGTGATTACTCAAAATGTAGATGACCTTCACGAGCGCGCAGGCTCAGGTTCTGTTTTACACCTTCACGGAGAATTGCTCAAGGTAAGAAGCACCCAAAATCCGGACTATATCATCCCCTGGAATACAGATCTGAAATCCGGTGATTTATGTCCGACAGGATTTCAGTTGAGGCCACATATTGTGTGGTTTGGAGAAGAGGTTCCTGAGTTGTCCAAAGCGGCCCAAATAGTCAGAAATTGCGATTGCCTGATTGTGGCGGGTACCTCGCTTCAGGTTTATCCCGCTGCAGGGCTTGTTTACTATGCCCCGGCTGAGATCCCCAAATTCTACATTGATCCAGCTCCTAATCTTCAAGACAAAATACCTCATTTAGAAGTCATCCGAAGCACAGCTGCTGAAGGTTTGCCGCAACTTGTTGAACGACTTATCTCTCATTCACATGTCTGACTTCTTTGAATGCATTCCTTACCGGCTTGAATTCAAAGTTCCGGTTCTTACCTCCAGAGGACAAATGGCGGACAAGTCCGGCTGGTTTATCAGCAGAAATAGTAACGGCCAAAAACAGTGGATTGCGGAAGCCCAGCTATTGGAAGGCCTAAGTTTGGATGAAAAAACAGAGACGGCAGCCCAGTTGAATATGCTAACTGCTTTTCTAAACGGAAGCCTCTCCTCTCCTCCTGCATTAAATCAGGCAGCAACTTTTGCCGCAGAAACAGCCATGAATCATCTGTTTTATGGCGGATTCGGCCCCGAAGAGAGTCACTTTTTTCAAGGATTGGCAGGGATTCCCATCAATGGTCTGATCTGGATGGGCAACAGTTCCTTCATGGAAAATCAAATCAGAGAAAAAATCAAGGCAGGCTTTCGGTGCATTAAAATGAAGGTAGGAGGTCTACCCTTTGAAGATGAAATGAATCTGATCTCAAGGGTATTTAATGAATTCAAATCAGAAAAGCTGATCTGGCGGCTGGATGCCAACGGAGCATTTAATCATGAGAATGTATTTGAACGTCTCAAGCGGCTTGCAGAGCATGAATTTCACTCTATCGAACAACCTGTAAAGCCGGGGCAATATGAACTCATGGCAGAAGTTTGTGAGCGTTCTCCCATTCCTGTAGCCTTAGATGAAGAACTGATCGCTCCCAGAAGCCGTGAAGAAAAACTGAATCTGCTCAAGATGATCAAGCCCGCCTATCTCATTCTTAAACCGGGAATCATGGGCGGATTTCATACATGCGAAGAATGGATTGAAGCCGGAAGCAAGTGCGATTGCGGCTGGTGGGCCACTTCTGCGCTGGAGTCGAATGTCGGACTGAATGCCATTGCACAGTGGGCCTATCAACTGGCGCCTGATATTATACACGGACTGGGAACCGGTGCGCTCTATACCCGCAATGTTCCATCGCCTCTCGAAGTAAGTGCAGGAAAACTTTACTACAGACCGGAAATTTCATGGGCTTATGATCTGGTATGATTTTAGAAATCCCGGATTGTCTGAAACATGCTCTCCGGAAGCAGAACAGTTGATCAATTGGTACTATTCAACTACAGTAGAACTGGAAGTTAAAACTTCCGGCTCTACAGGACCTTCCAAAACCATTGTACTTAAGAGAAATCAGATTCTAGGCAGTGCAAAAAGAACAAATGTTTTTTTTCACATATCAAAAAATTCAATTTGGTCTTCAGCTCTGCCCTTCCGAAGTGTCGGAGGAATCATGGCTTTGATGAGAGCGCTTGAAGCCGGCTGCAGGTTTTTACATTTACCCCCATCCATTGAATCACTTAAAAATTTCAAGTCAGATTTGATTTGTCCCGATGTACTTGCACTCACTTTTGCTCAGTTGAATGCTCTCGCAGAAAACAAACACAATCAATTAAGACCTCGCTGTATACTTACCGGAGGAGGCCCTCAGGGCAGCGTAGATAAAATCGGAAAATTATTTCCCGACACTTTGTTTTACGAGTCTTTCGGAATGACCGAAACCTGCAGTCATATCGCTATAAAAAGAATATTTCCTAATCCGGAAGATGCTTTCCAAACGATGAATGGTGTAAATATCAGAACAGATGAGCAGGGAGCGCTTCACATCAACGATAAAATACTTGGTATTGAGGACTTGCCATGCCGTGATGTGGTTGAATTGCAAAATGATCATTCATTTGTCTGGAAAGGAAGGCTGGATTTTGTTATTAACTCCGGAGGCATTAAAATTCATCCGGAAATTCCGGAGAACCGATGGAGCAGCTACTTCCCTGTCCCTTTCATGTACACGGCCATCAATGATCCGGTCTGGGGCCAATCTCCCGCTTTGATTTTTGAAGATCCCGATCATCGGTTTTCGATGAAAGATTTGTTGAGCATACTACCTGAACTTCCGATGAGCAAAGAAGAGAAGCCGAGATATGCGGGATGGGCACATTCATTTCCGCTAAATGAAGGCGGAAAAGCAAACCGGCTGCAACTCCCCTTTTGTACAACTTTTCTGCCGGTTCAGTGGTAACGTTCTGCCGTCAATTGCGCCAGCTTTTCGGCAGCTACGGGTGCCAAAGCAACACCCATTCCTCCCATGCGCGCCGCATATCCCACGCCTTCTTCGGTAAAACCTATCAATGCCTGTTTATTTTGCCCGAAAGCCATGGTTCCTGCCCAGAAAGACTTTAAGGGAGTACGACCTAACTGAGGAAGCAATTTGTGGGTTAACTGCTGCAAGGCATCTTCAATATCCTGAGGGATGGATTGATCTAATGTTCTTTCCCTTTCAAAATTAAGATTGCGGCCACCGCCCATCAAAACCCGATTACCCAGATTTCTGAAATAGTAATAGCCTGCATCATAATGAAAAGTCCCTTGAAGCCTGAGACCCGGAACAGGATCTGTAATTCCCACCACTCCCCTTCCCGGTTCAATGGATAATTCCGGCAAAAGACTTCCGGTATAAGCGTTGGTGCAGAGCAAAAGTATTTGTGTGTGATAATCAATTATGCCTCGGCCCGCAGCCAGGCCTTCTGCTCTGAATCCCGACGGAATTTTCTCCCATGCGCTGAGCTCAAAGCCTTCAGCAATGCGTATATCTGCGGCTCTGCAGCGCTCATGAAGCCGCCTCAGCAATTTTCCTGAATGTAACATACCCTCGTGTCGGTTGAACAACAACTGACTGCAAAATGCAGTATTCAGATCCATGTCGGGGATCTGATGGGAGGCGTTCTCAAAAACTGCTTCTCCAAGCACCTCCAGCATCAGCCGATTGAGTTCGGGAAGTTGTGCTGAAACTTCACTTTGCTCTTCGGTAAGAACTTCGTAGCCGCCGCACCATTCCAGATCTATGTTTTTTGCTCCCAGTTTTTGCTCAAGCAAATGCAAGCCACGAAAGCGCATTTCGGTGAGAGCAAGCACCCGATCTGTTCCAAAGCGACTTAAATCATCAAGTATTTCGGAAACCGATCCAATACAGGCAAAACCGGCATTACGGCTGCTTGCTCCAAGTGCAGGATGTGCGCGGTCAATCACGGTGATCATGGGTTGCGGGCCAAGTTGCTCACGGACCGCAAGCGCGGTGAAGAGCCCGGTGATGCCTGCGCCGGCAATCAGTACATCCGTCTTTAGCAGTGCCGTCTGCTCCCAATAACTGATCATTATTCTGGTTTAAGGCGTTCAAATTAATTATGTTTGCATTAATACAAGCCCATGCAGCCGAGGGTAATCGCAGATCCGCAGCAAATATCACTGATTCTTCACCGGCTTTGTTTCGAACTGATCGAGAACCACAGCCCCTTCCATAACTCTGTGATTATAGGTGTTCAACCCAGAGGTATTCAACTGGCTACGCGAATAGCCTCCATCCTTTCTGAGCTAAGGCCCGAAGAGCAGATTCCCTTCGGCAAACTGGATATCACCTTCTACCGGGATGATTTCAGATTGAAAGACAACCTACCTGCAGCTTCAGAAACCGATATACCCTTTTCGGTGGAAGACAAGCGGGTTATTCTGATAGATGATGTTTTGTTTACCGGCCGAACCATACGCTCGGCACTAGACGCTCTGCTGGATTTCGGAAGGCCGGAGGAAGTTGAGCTGATGGTCTTGATAGACCGCAGGCTTCATCGTGATGTACCCATTCAGGCGCGCTATGTAGGCAAGGCGGTTGACTCGATAACCGAAGAGAAAGTGAAAGTTGAATGGAAAGAAAGTGATGGAGAAGACCGGGTGTGGGTAGTTAGGGATGAAAAGAAAAAAACCTCTGATACATGAGTGCACTCAGCGTACGACATCTCACCGCACTGAAACACCTGCAGTATGCCGACGCTGAACTGATATTCAGCACTGCGAAGAATTTTAAAGAAATCATCCAGCGGCCGATCAAAAAAGTCCCCTCGCTGCGGGATATCACCATTGCGAATTTATTTTTTGAAGATTCTACACGCACACGCATCTCTTTCGAATTAGCAGAAAAAAGGCTTTCTGCCGACACCATCAATTTTTCGGCCTCCGGATCCAGTGTAAAGAAGGGAGAAACTCTGCTGGACACGGTGCGCAATATCCTTGCCATGAAAGTGGATATGGTGGTCATGAGACATTATTCTTCAGGAGCGCCCGAATGGCTGAGCCGCCAGATTGATGCCACCGTGATCAATGCAGGCGATGGTACACATGAACATCCCACACAAGGTTTGCTGGATGCTTATTCGGTGCTTGAAAAGTTTGGAACCCTCAAAGGATTGAATTATTTGATTTCAGGAGATATCAGACACTCGCGGGTTGCGAATTCAGACATGGCTTTGCTCAAGCTGATGGGTGCCAATGTGAGGGTTTGCGGCCCGCCAACCCTCATTCCGCCGCATTTGGAGGAACTGGGAATTGAGGTGAGTTATGATCTGGAGGAATCGCTGAGATGGTGTGATGTGGTCAATGTACTCAGGATTCAGCTGGAGCGCATGAATACGCGGTACATTCCTTCCTTGCGCGAGTATTCTCTTTATTACGGAATTGATTTGCCACTGCTGGACAGGATAGGTAAAGAAATTGCCATCATGCATCCGGGGCCGATCAACAGAGGAATTGAGCTTCAGAGCAAAGTGGCAGATTCCGGTCACTCGCTGATTTTGCAGCAGGTGGAAAATGGAGTGGCCATCCGCATGGCGGTACTTTACCTGCTGGCTCAACACAAGAAATAAATCTTACTGATCATGGCCCGGTATATCGGAGACGATAAGCCGCATGAGCGATTGAAGGGGGCCGTAGGCGATCTGCGCAGCAGAGCCGGAGCGAAGCGGAGCCCCGCAAAGCGCGACCCCTGAAAGCCGAAGGCCTGAAGGGGGCATGCCCTCAAATAAAAAAGCCGCACCCAACAGATGCAGCTTTTTCATATGATTTAAAATTTTATTTAGATACCCGCTTGATGCTGCAGCCTACCGATTTGGTTTCGGTAACTTTTATTTTCTTTCCCGATTTCAGCGCTTTCACGGCATCTGCGAGATAATGATTTTTTGCAGCTGAGGCATCTGCCGGAGAATCATCTATTGCGCCGTGATAAACCAATTTGTTGTTTTTGTCGAACAGGAAAAATTCGGGAGTGCGTGTGGCACCATACGCATCGGCCAAAATGGAGCCGCCGTCGATGGCATATGTGCAGCTGTATTTCTGGGCAGCCGCATATTCCTTCATTTTTTCATAGCTGTCGTCGGTTTCTCTCTTGGCTTCATTGGAATTAATGATCACCATTCCCACTCCATTGGCGGAAGTAATGTCCATCATTTCGCGGATACGCGATTCGCTTTTAATCACATATGGACAGGTGTTGCAGGAAAAGACCACGAGTGTACCGTTTTCTTTTTTTTCTGAAGCCACGGTTCCGGCTCCGCCTGCGGCAGTTTTGAACATTTGATCGGGTTTAGGCATTGGGCTGCCGATGGAAATTGGTGTGATGTCCTGGGCTTTCAGCGATCCGGAGATCAACAGCAGAGCCGCGAAAAACTGAATGTATTTTTTCATGTTTAAAATTTACCCAATAATACAGAAAATCTGCGTTTTGGTTTAAAGCGCTGCATACTGCCGAAACAGATTACAAGCGGAAACCTTTAATATTGAAGTATGTTTATGAAGACAATGATCTTCTCTCGCCTTTGGGTTTTGAATGTTTTAGTTCTGCTGTGGATACCGGCTCAGATGGCTTTGGTTTCCTGCGGAAGCGGTAAGGCTATCCGCGATGGAGAGACCGCCTATGCGCTGAAGAAATTTCAGCTTGCGGTTTCATTGTTTGGCAAGGAATATGGTGCCACCAAAGACGAAGAAAAACGCAAAAGGCTTTCGGTTCAGATTGCAGAGACATACCGTCTGATCGGCGAGCCTGCCATGGCCTTGCAATGGTATAAAAAAGCAGCAGAGATCGGAGCCGGGCCTCAGTGGCTTTATCTGGCGGGACTGATGCAAAAACAGCTGGAAGAATATGAGAATGCCATTCAGACTTTCAAGACCTATGCAAAGGCTTTTCCGGAAGGAGAGACTGCGGCAAGAATCCAGATCCGCGCCTGCAAAAGTGCGATTGACTGGAAACTGCGCTTCAGCAGAACAGAAGTGAGCGAACTGAAATCCTTGAATTCTACTTACAATGATTTTGCGCCTTTGACATACAAAGGGCAGTTGTATTTCAGCGGCTCCCGAAAAGAGGCTACCGGCGATTTTCTTGATGACTGGAATGGAGAGAAATTCAGCGATCTTTTTGTTGCCGAGAAAAGCAACGGAAAATACAGCCAGATCAGTCCGTTGCCTGCCCCATTGAACACTGCGGGGCATGAGGCATCCTGTACTTTCGGCCGTGAAGGAAATGAAATCTACTTTACACGAGTTATACCCAATGCCAAAGGGAATGTTTTCAATGCCATTTACTTCAGTCAGAAAAACGCATCCGGAGAGTGGGAAGAGCCGGTGAAAATGGCCTTCTTCGCAGACACGGTCAATTGCGGAGATCCTATGCTCAGCGCCGACGGAAAACAATTGTTTTTTGTGAGTGATGCGCCGGGTGGTTTTGGAAACAAAGACATCTACTACTGCAACAGAACGCCCGGAGGCTGGAGTGCGCCTGTCAATGCGGGTACTTTTGTAAATACGGCCGGCAACGAGCGCTATCCTTCTTTACAAGCGGATGGTGTTTTGTATTTTTCTTCAGATGGTCTGGCAGGCATGGGCGGGCTTGATTTGTATCGTGCATCCAAAGACAAAAGCATCTGGAGGAATCCGGAGAATTTGCTTCCGCCTTTCAATTCGGGAGCTGATGATTTTGCCATCAGTTTCGACAAATATGTTCCTTCAGGAAAATTAGACAGCGTGCTGCGTTCCGGCTATTTTGCCTCTTCGCGCAAAGGTGGCACAGGGGGTGATGATCTGTATCGCTTTGAAGAAAAAATCAAAAACCAGTTTATTCTGGTGGGATTCCTGAAAGAAAAGAAATACTTGGAGGAAGGCAAGCCTGAGATGGGCTGGGATGGCTATGCTGCTTTGCCGGGAGGACGAATTGAGCTGAGAGATCTGCAAACAGACTCCCTGCTGGCCGTAAACGCCAGCGATGGAAAGGGAGAATTTTCATTTAAGCTGCAGGCAAACAGAGACTACCGGGTAAATGCTGCCAAAAACGGATATTTTTCGGGCTTCAGTTTGGTGAGCACAAAAGGAAAAAGAAGTGCAGACTCACTGACCATTACCATTCGCACGGAGATCGAGCTGGAAAGAATTTTCCCGTCGCGCGAGGTGGTGATCCCCAACATATATTACGATTACGACAAGGCGAGCCTGCGAGCCGAATCTATGGCGGTGCTGGATTCGCTGTTGTTGTTCTTCAACAGAAACAAGGGACTCACAGTAGAAATCGGTTCGCATACCGACTCCAGGGGTAGCGATGAATACAACGCCACTCTTTCTCAGGCGAGGGCTGAGTCTGTAGTGAATTATCTGATATCAAAAGGTTTGGAAGCCGGCAGTTTACAGGCGAAAGGATACGGTGAAAGCAATCCGGTAAATGGCTGCATCAACGGGCTGAATTGCTCTGAAGAGGAGCATCAGAAAAACCGAAGAACCACCTTCCGTGTAGTGGGGATGAACATGCAGATTCAGTCTGTAGAACCCACAGACGTAAGGGTTGTGCCCAAGCCACAGGAGGAAGACGAATTGAAATAATTTCAGTGAACAGGAAACACTTTATTGGCGAGACGCAGAGAATCTGCGAAAGCTTCCAGATTGAAACCTTCCGGCAATCGGTCAGGCGAAAGATAATTGACGAGATGTTCCGTCGGCATGTTCCCGATCAAATCATCCTTAGCCATGGGGCAGCCGCCATATCCGCCGATCACCGAGTCGAATCTTCTGCAACCTGAATCCCAGGCGGCATCCAGTTTCTCTTTCCAATTGTGAGGAGCGGTGTGCAGATGGGCTCCGAATTCGGCTTCGGGAAAGCGCGGGATCAGGGCTGAAAACAGATAGCGGATGGTTTCCGGTCTTGCCACGCCTACCGTGTCTGAGAGCATAAAAAGACGAATTCCGTATGGCCTCAGTTTGTCCACCCATTCCTCTACAATTCCGGGGCTGTAAGGATCGCCATAGGGATTTCCAAAGCCCATAGACACATATAAGACGAGCTCCTTACCCGAGCCGAAAGTAATCTCGCTGATGGATTTGAGTCGTTCGAGCGAGGCCGGCATATCGGCATTGGTATTGCGAATTTGAAAAGTTTCTGAAACGGAAAAAGGATATCCGATGGAAGTGATGGGACTGAGGGCACATGCTTCTCTGGCACCGCGTTCGTTGGCCACGATGGCAATCAGGCGGGTCTGAACGCCGGACAGATCCAGTGCCTGAAGAACCTCTGTGGTATCCCTCATTTGCGGAATAACCGATGGGCTTACGAAACTGCCAAAATCAATGGCATAGTAACCCACCTTAAGGAGCTGATTGATATATTCAGCCTTAAGACTTGTTGGAATAAAGCCTTTCAAGCCTTGCATGGCATCTCTCGGGCATTCCGTAATCCGTATCATCGGGCGTGAAGGTAAGCCAAGGAATCAAAATCCCGAAATTGCAGCTTAAACATATTATAGTAATAATTATATAAAAGAATCATGCCATTGCTCAAATATTGCCGGTTTTGGATCGTCAATTGAAAGAAGAAGAACGATCATGAATCTAAGAATCAGGTTTAAATGGAGCTTATTGCGCAGCAGGTTGTATGCCGAGCATATACATCCCAGGGGATTTATTTTACCCGGACTCATTTTTCTATTTACCCTTAGCACCTTATGGCTGATCTATGAAGGATTTCAATATACCAATTACTGGGCGCATTGGGACGAAGCCTTCGGAAATGCTTTTCGTTATTGCGAGCGCAACCGTATGGATCAGATCATCCGCCAGCCGGCCAATACCTGGTCAAATTTTGGCTACATGATCACGGGGCTGTTTGCCTTTAGCATGGGAGTTCAGGACTGGAAACGCGGGGGAAGAAGAACCTCAGAAAACTTTCTGGTGCGGCATCCCGAGTTTTCTTTTTTGTTCGGTTTATCGTGCATGTACCTTTTTTTTGGCAGCTTTCTTTACCACGCATCGCTGACTTACGCCTTCCAGAAGATGGATATCACAGGTCTGTTTTCAGTGATAGTTACGGTGCTTGGCTTCAATCTGTACAAAACATTTCCGTACACCAAAATCCGGGGCAGACTAAGGTCTAATCATGTACCGGCTATCTTGATTACTCTGCTTGCCAACTATCTCATTTTCACCAGACTCTGGACGCTGAACATCAATATATTTTTTCCCTCGATGATCATTACAGTATTCATCACATTTATCATCTACTTCCGCCTCAGGAAGCAACACGATTATTTTCTGAACTACATGAAAGCCTCCATTGTGGTTCTGCTATTGGGCAGCCTGATCTGGATTCTTGACCGCAGCCATGTACTTTGCGCCCCAGACAGTATGTTGCAGGGACATGCGCTCTGGCATATTCTCACTGCGGGCTCCATCTTTCTGATCTATCTGTACTACCGCTCTGTAAGTATTCCTTTTCCCGAACTAAAGACTTCAAC
>CAZUHX010000019.1:0-4062 GCA_964620795.1 uncultured Chitinophagaceae bacterium | reverse complement strand
TGCAAAGTAATACCTTTGCCGGGTGGAAGTTATTCTGAGTGAAAGCAGAGATCCCCATTTCAATCTGGCTTGGGAGGAAAATTTTCTTGATCAAGAATTTAAGGGCAGATCACTGCTGCTGATGTATATCAACAATCCTTGTGTGGTTGTTGGCAGAAACCAATGTCACTTCAAAGAGGTAAACCATCAATACTGGGATAAGCCGGATTGTGCAGTGGTGAGAAGGGTTTCGGGTGGAGGAACTGTTTATCATGACCATGGCAATCTGAATTTTGCTTTCATCCGTGACCACGACAATCGCCTGATCAATGGGTACAGGGAACTCAACCTCCCGCTTTATGAAGCTCTGTGCAATGCCGGCTTAAGCCTGGAATATGATGCGCGAAACAATCTCCTTTACAGAGGGAAAAAGATTTCGGGGAATGCTCAGTTTACCAATCGCAACCGGATGATCAGTCATGGCACTTTGCTGGTCAATTCCCAACTTGATCAATTGCGTTCTGCTCTTCGGAAGAATCCATTTCAGGTAGAAAGCAAGAGCGTTGCCTCCGTGCCCAGTCCTGTGATTAATTTATCTGAAAGTGGTCATTTCAGCAGCGCCGAAAGTCTGATGGATTACTTAAGCGTTTGTATTAAAAAAGGGAATGTAGATGTACTTAGAGAAGACCACATTCCGGCTCCATTAGAAAAGTATCGTTCCGAGGAATGGAATCTGATTCGCAGTCCGGATTGCAGGCTACAATCCGAATCAGGAAACTGGATAGAAATCAGCAAGGCGAGAATTGTGGCTTACGGAAGCGATCAGGAGCAATTCAGTTGCAGTATCGACTTTAGTAAAAGAAACAGGCGCAGCGAGGAAGTGATCCGGCTGCGCCTGCTCTGTGAAATCTGGGATGAATTATTTTCCTAAAGCTTCCTCAAGTGATGCCGGAGCCTTTTTGCCTTTGTATTTGGGATTCTTTTCCCATTCGAAAATGCGGTTGCCATTCTCGTATTTGGCCACAAATGCACCTTTCACACCAAGTTTCTTGAAGTCGTCGGCCATTTTCTGCGCATCTTCTTCGGTTTTAAAACTACCCACAAGATAGCGATTCAACCCACTTACCTTTTCATAACCAATGGTCTTTTTACCTTCAAAGCTTGCAGTAATATCAAGTTTGCCATACAGGCCAAGTTGCACTTTGAAAATCGTTCCCTTTGAATCATCTCCCACTGCTGCAACAGCTGTCTGCAGCGTCTTGCGCTCATTATCGCAGTTCTGAACCTGCTGCTGAAGATCTGTCAGCTGAGCCTGGAGATCTACCTGCTGTGTAGCGGCATAGGCCAATTCCTCTTTCAGACGTTTTGTTTCTGCCTGTGCTGAATCTACAGCAGCCTGCATGCTTTCCTTCTGAGCTTTGTATGCCTCCGGATTTTTTTTCATCCGTTTTAATTCTTCCTTAAGTGCTTTTTTCTCTGCCTTGGATAAACCGGCCTGAACTTGTGCTGTGCCAATCAGCAACATCAGAAGCACCCATAAAACTTTTGAATTCATGAGATTTATTTGATTTATGTGTGCGAAACTAAACATTTTTACACAATCCTGACCAATTTACCAACCTAAGAATTATATTCAGGACATTTATGGAGAGAATAGAAAACGAAATACTGATTCTCAGTGCCAGATATCAGGGAGCAGAAATGATCTCTCTACTTGACAAAAGAGATGGCACCGAACTGCTTTGGCAGGCAGATCCCCAATTCTGGGGCTGGCATGCACCAATGCTTTTCCCGGTAGTTGGCAGGTGCTATCAGGACAAACAGATCATTAGCGGAACAGCCTTCCCGATGGAAAAGCACGGATTTGCGCGCAAAAGTATTTTCAGCTTACTTGAACATGAAGGGTATAAAATGGTGTTTCGGATGGAACAAAACGAAGAAACCCTGAGTCAATGGCCATTTCATTTCGAACTGCTGGTGCGCTACCTGCTTGAGGAAAACAAACTTTCTGTAAGCTATGAGGTGAGAAACACCGGCACGCAAGCTTTGTATTGTGCTTTAGGCGGACATCCGGCTTTTAGGCTCCCATGGAAAGATGGAGAGCGTTTCGAAGATTATTTTCTCGAGTTTGATCCGGAAGAAAAACCCTTACGGAGCATGATCAATGAAGAAGGTTACTTTACAGGAGAACAACGCATTCTTTCTTTAAACTCGGGCAGAATAGACCTTAAATCGGAAGACTTCAGTGAAGACGCCTGGATTTTCAAAAACCTGAAAAACAGGAAAATAAGTTTGGGCAGCTACCTCAACTCCAGAAAACTTGAAATGGAGTTTGAGGATTATCCTTACCTGGGTATTTGGACCAAACCGGGCGCCCCCTACCTCTGCCTCGAGCCCTGGCAGGGCTGCGCAGATCACTCGATGCCTGTAGCCGACATCTCGGTCAGGGAAGGGATTGTTCGTCTGGAACCCGGCATGCAAATGAACCGTTCATTCGGCCTGCGTGTTATTATTTAAATTTGCAATCATGATAGAGGCGGCACAAACATCAGGAGGTACTCAAACCGACTTGGCTGAAGACCTGGCAGTCGAAACTTCTAATGGATTCATACTCATTGTTCACAATGACGAGGTAAACACTTTCGACTGGGTTATTCAAACCCTGATTGAAATATGCCAGCACAGCTATGAACAAGCCGAACAATGCGCCTGGTTCATCCATACAAAAGGAAAATACGGTGTCAAACATGGGCAGTTCGAAGACCTCCATCCCATGAAAGATGCCATTACGGAACGAGGGATTCAGTCAACCATTGAGTGCCTGTGAACTTATCTCAGGCAGCCCGACAGACCGCATTTCAGCCAATAGGGCAGTAAGACCATTCTGAAGATAAAGATGGCTCACAGGTAAAGTAATCGGGCGCCTTGCCGCTGCTCGGCAACCGGGTGTTGCGGGGGTTCCGTGGCAGCTGTAGGGGCGCAAAATCTTGCGCCTGTCTTAACGTCATTTTTGCGCCCCTACTGCTGCCACCCGGCTTCGCCGGCCCCTCCACCCCCTGGCGCGGCTTTCAGCTTCAATCGGCGGCTTAGTGAATAAAAAGAAACAAAGCACCCCGGCGAAAGAAACTCTGCAGATGAGCTGCCTCCAATGACTAATCAGGTATCGCCACTTTTTGATCTGCAACAAACACACTGATTGCCTGCCTTATATTACATTAGTATTAAATTAAAGTTAATGAAATCTTACCCCCTCTTCATCTGCACGCTATTCCTGCTAAGCACAGGAATCTATTCATGCAAGAAAGAAACCTCTGACCGGCAGACGGGGGGATACGATAATGGTCCAACCGACAGCCTTCGCATGAATGAAATTCAAATTATTGCCAGCCATAATTCCTATCACCTGAAAACCGATCCCGAAGTTTTCGATTTTCTGACCAATCTGTTCAGTTTGGGGGCGCTTCCCTCCAGCCTGAATCCTTCAGATATTGATTATGAACACGAGAGCCTGAGCAGACAACTTTCTGATTTCAACGTACGTGGTTTTGAGCTCGATATCAATAACGATCCCCTGGGAGGCCACTTTTACAAACGCACAGGAGCTTCACTGGCCGGACTTCCCGCCGAATCAGGTGTTCAGGAACTGCAGGAACCGGGTTTCAAGATCATACATATCGTAGATTTCGACTACAATACCACCAATTACACCCTGGTATCTGCAATGCGCGAGCTAAAAGCATGGAGCGATGCACATCCCAATCACCTCCCCCTGCTGGTAAATATTGAAACCAAAGACGACACACCCGGCGATATCATCAATATTCCCGGCGTAGGACTCACCACATCGGTTCCTTATGATGCCTCTGCCTGCGATAAAATGGATGAAGAAATCAAAAGTGTGTTCGGCGAAAATCTGGACAAGCTTATCACTCCCGATAAAATCAGGGGAGAATTCCCTACGCTTCGCGAAGCCGTTTTAAGCCGCGGCTGGCCCACGCTGGCTGAATCAAGAGGTAAGATTGCATTTATCATGCAGGGAGCGGCTGAAAGTCTGTATAAAGCCGGACATCCTTCTCTGAGCGG